>DASQGA010000194.1:0-5628 GCA_035632855.1 Gaiellaceae bacterium
CTTGAAGTAATCGAGGTCGAGGAGCACGAGCGCAAGCGGCCGTCCGTAGCGCTGCGCACGCCCGACCTCACCCTCGACCCGCTCCTGGAACGCGCGATGATTCAGAAGACCGGTCAGCGGATCGCTGGTGGCCTGAGCCAGGAGTCGCGAGCTGGTGTCGGTGTTCGCGATCGCGAGCCCGACGAGATCGGTGAAGATGCCGAGCCGCTCCTCCAGATCGGGCGGGATCTGCTCGTCGGCACGTGCGGCAACGAGCACGGAGCCCCACAGCTCCCGGCGCACACGGATCGGGACGGCGACGCCACTCGGCGACGATCCATTCGCCGACTTGTTGGGCCTCGGCTCGTACGCGCTCGATGGCTCGGAACCGTTCGTGCGTGCAGCGCGTCCCGTGCGGGCCACGATCGCCACGCCCGCCGTGCCGTCCAGCGGAATCAGGCTCCCGGTCTGCCTGCTTCCCATTCGCCAGGAGCCGACGACCTCGGCGACGCCGTCAACACGAAAGCGAACCACGGCGCCGGAATCGACACCGGCGACTCCCGCGGCCTCCTTCGCAACGAGCTCGTAGATCACCTCCGGCGCGCGCATCTCGGCCACGGCGACCGCCAACTCGCGCAGGGCCGCTTGCTGGTCGAGCAGATCACGAGCCCGTGTCTCGGTCGGCCAGTTACCGACCGAGGATTCGGCGCCGAGCGTCCGGCTACTCATCGCTGGGCCGCTCTCGATCCATGCCGGACGCTCGTACGCCTTACTGGCTGGCGCGGAGGGGGAGCACCGCGCCATCCAGGCTTGTCGAAGGTGGAGTTCGCCGGGGCCAGCCCTTGCCGTCACCACGCGTGCCTGCGTGTCTCGAGGGTCGGGAGCGCATGGCGAGCGCCCCTCTGCGCCAGGCGACCAGCGAGGGAGCCGCTGGCGGGGAGGAAAGGGCGGCCTCAACGGTCGGGTAGGTCGGAAACTGCGAGGTGAGTCCGATGATCTGGAGCATCCTGAACGGCGCGCCATCGGAGGCGACCAGACTCGTCGCCGCGGAGCGGCTGCCGGAGCGCCGCCGGAGTCGGACGAGCGCCGCGAGCCCGGCCGAGTCGAGCCGGCAGGTGGTTAAATCGACGATCACCTGGCGAGACCCAGCGCCCATCGCCCGGTCGAGCCCTCTCTCGAAGCACTCGACGGTGGCGTCATCGACGATGCCATTGGCAATGAGTACGAGGCTTCCGTCGAGCTGGTGGACTTCGTTGAGTGCAAGCGAACCCATACACCACCTCCGTCCTTGCTCCAAGAACGTGGGGCCACCAGAGGTTTAGGGTGGTCGGTACACCGGAGTCGCTGGTCTTGGACTCCGGCAGGCACAGCGCTCGACGGCGCTTGCGTTCGCTGTGCGGGGAAAAACGCTAGCACAGAGGTCGGATGGGCGAAAGCAACTCGCGGACCGGGCTTGGATCGGCCTCCGCGTAGGCGTAGGCTTGGCCGGTGCCCACGGAAGGCCGCATCCCGTTCCGCGGCTATGAGACCTGGTACCGCATCGTCGCTGACACCGAGGAAAACGGAAGGCCGCCGCTCCTCTGCCTCCACGGCGGACCGGGCGCAACGCACGATTACCTCGAGCCGCTCGAGGCCGTTGCAGAGACCGGGCGGCGCGTCGTCTTTTACGACCAGCTCGGCTGCGGGAAGTCTGACCTACCCAAGGATCCCTCCCTGTACACGGTCGAGCTCTTCGTGGACGAGGTCGGCGCGGTCAGGAACGAGCTCGGCCTGGATCGCGTTCACCTCTTCGGGAACTCCTGGGGCGGAATGCTGGCGATGGAGTACGCGCTGACAAAGCCTGCGGGCCTCGAGAGCCTCGTCCTGGCGAGCTCCCCGGCGAGTATTCCGCAGTGGGTCGAGGAGACGGGCAAGCTCCGGGCGCAGCTACCGCGCGACGTGCAGGACACGCTCAGCCGGCATGAGGAAGCGGGCACGACCGCGGACCCGGAGTACGAGGAAGCATGTCGGGCGTTCTACGTGCGTCACGTCTGCCGGACCGACCCGTGGCCCGCGTGCGTGCTCCGCTCCTTCGACTTCCTCGAGAAGAACGGCCTCGTCTATAGGACGATGAACGGCCCGAGCGAGTTCCACGTCACGGGGACGCTGCGCGAGTGGAGCGTCGTCGACCGGCTCGGAGAGATCGACGTGCCAACCCTCGTCGTCACCGGCGAGCACGACGAGGCCACGCCGGCGATCAACCGGACGGTGAGCGAGGGGATCCCAGGGGCCGAGTCGGTCATCTATCCGAACGCGTCGCACATGGCCCATGTCGAGGACACCCCCGGATACGTCCGGATGCTCGAAGACTTCTTGAGCCGCGTCGAAGCCGGCCTCGAGACGACCACGCCAGGCCACGCGCCAGCACCACAGCTCTCACGATTCAGCCCCGGGGACTCAGGGTAGGCGTTATCCAACGACGAAAAGGAGAGTCGATGCGACGAATTCCACTCATCGCGGTCATCGGTGCTGCGCTCATGTACTTCTTCGATCCGACCGACGGCAAGCGGCGGCGCCACGCGCTGGTCGACCGTGCGGGCGGGCTCTTTCGCAGCACGGGGAGCAAGGCAGGCCGCGCCGGGGGCAAGGTCACCTCGCAGGCCAAGGGACTGACCCAGAAGGCGAAGCACATGCGGGAAGAGCCAAAGCCCGAGCCGAACGACGCCACGCTCAAGGCCAAGGTCGAGACCGAGATCTTCCGCGACTCTGAGGTGCCGAAGGGGAAGATCGACGTGAACGCCGAGAACGGCGTCGTGTACCTGCGCGGCGAGGCAGAGCGCCCCGAGCTCATCGAGACGCTCGAGAAGCAGGTCCGCAAAGTCGAGGGCGTGCAGGGGGTCGAGAACCTCCTCCACCTTCCGGGCGAGCCCGCCAAGACGAAGTCCAAGTAGTTACTCGGGGCGGGCCGGCGAAGCGGCCCGCCCCAGCATGCTCGCTAGATGGTTGGTCGGTGATTGGCGCGCCCGCGGGGACGGGCCAGACCAAGCCAGGGTGTGCCATCGTCCGCAGGCAAGGCTAGAAGCCTTGACAAGGGCGAGGGTGCGGCCTGGCGCCGTGTCTGGGCCGCCATCCGCGGGTGCGGTAATTGCCGATCAACCATCTCTACAGAACCCCGCAGCTTCGGGCCGTGTTCGGCCACGGGTGGAAGCCCCGGCCGCTCTGGTACGCGCGCTCGGCGACCCACATTTGCTCGATTGGGGTCCAGCGGTGCGCGTAGCCCTTCGTCCGCAGCAGGTACCGGCCGTGGGTGCGCTGGAAGGAGATGTCCATCTGGAGGCCGCCGTAGTAGCCGTTGCCGGTGTTCGCCCGCCACGGGCCCTCGCGCCTGTGAATGCAGCGCCAGGCGGCCTCATGGGGAGGATGCATGGCGCGAAGGCGCGCTTTCTCGGCGCGTTCTCGCCAAAGGTCCAGGAGCCAGCGCCGGTAACCCTGGCTCGAGGTGCGATGCATGCTGCGGTCGGCACGCGTGCGCTTCCGACCCATCAACCGGTCGTAGCGCCACGTGGTCGCCTGCGCCTCTCGGATCTCGTCGAGGAGCGGCGTTCTGGAGGCCTCGGCGGCCCGAGCTCCCTGACCCCCGAGGAGCGTGAACGCCGAGACGGCGGCGACGGCCGGCAGGCAAAGAAATCGGAATGCAGTCATGAACCCCTTCCGGAGACAACACGGACGACGCCCGCTGGGCGCGGACGCACGGAAAAGGACCGATGTGCCGCAAAGACCCCTCCCGCTGGCTCTCCTGGCCGAGAGCCAGCGGAGACCCTATCTACCCCTCACGGCGGCTTGCGCCGTACCTCCGGGACCAGGTAGACACCCTGGGTGGCGGAGGAGACGAAGAAGGAGCGGATCGGGGAACTGATCGAGCTCCTGAACGAGATTCGCGGGGCGCTCCCGGGAGTGCAGGTTCTCTTCGCGTTCCTCCTCACCGTGCCCTTCTCGCAGCGCTTCTCGGAGATCACGGCCGTCCAGAAGGACGTTTACTTCGCAACCTTCGTCTCGGCGGCGATAGCAACGGTCTTCCTGATCGCGCCCTCCACGAATCACCGCATCCAGTTCAGGCAAGACGACAAGGAGACGCTGCTCCTCCGCTCGAACCGGCTCGCCATCGTCGGAACCGTGTTCCTCGCGTCCGCGGTGATGGGCACCACGTTCCTCATCACGGACGTCCTCTTTGGAGGAGTCGCCACGACCATCACCACGTCGATCCTGGCGGGGCTGCTCGTCTGGTTCTGGTACGGACTCCCGCTCTTCAGGAGGTTGACCGGCCCAGGCCAGCGACCGACTTCCTGACCGTCACGAGCGCTCGCTCGAGCCTCGCCCGGTTGGAGCGGTCGTTCAGCCAGCCGCTCGCCCCGGACGGGTGCGGGAGCGGGAAGGCGGTCGCGCCCTCGAGGATCGTCGACGTCCCGACCGCTTCGGTCAGACGCGGGAGGCCGAGCACGTGTCGGGCGGCGAGCCCGCCGACCACGAGCACGAGGTCCGGTCGGAGCAGCCGTAGCTCCCAGTCTCGCCACAAGCGGCAGAGCTCGATCTCAGCCGGGGCCGGTGTCCGATCCCCCCGCCCGCCCGCACTCCGGCCCGGATAGCAGCGGGTCAGCGAGCAGCAGTAGAACGTGGCGTAGAACTCGTCCTCCGAGACCTCGAGCCAGCGCCGCAAGGTCTTGCCCGCGCGCCCGCGCCAGGGGCGAAGCTCTTCGCCCTCGACGATGCCGGGCGCCTGCCCGATGATCATCGCCCGCTGGCCAGACCGCCCCTCGAACACCGGCAGGGACTCGAGCGGATGGCCCGCCTCGAGGCACGCCCGGCAAGCCGCGTTGTCACGCTGAAGCGAGCCGAGCGACCGGTAGGAGCTCTTGCGCCGGGGCACGGTTTGGGAGCGTAGATAACGGTCGAGCGGCCGAGCGCGTGTGCAACGATGTGCCCGCGCGGAGAGGTGTCCGAGCTGGCCTAAGGAGCGCGACTGGAAATCGCGTACTCGGCGAAAGCTGGGTCGCGGGTTCGAATCCCGCCCTCTCCGCCTCCGTGCCCTCTAGCCTGCGGTGGCGTCCGCGAGATACGCGACCAGGTCAGAAAGCTGCTTGTCGTCGAACTGATCGTCGTACGTTTGCGGCATGAGTCCCGGCTGGAAGCCGTCGGCGATCTCGGCATCGGGATCGACGATCGATTCCTGGATGAAGTCGGCGTCCTGGCCGCTGAGCGCTTCGTCGAGATTCGGGCCCACGGTCGCATTCGTTCCCGCGTCCTGGAGCGAGTGGCACGTGCCACAGCCGGCGGAGGCGAAGATCGGCTTTCCCGCGGCGGGGTCACCTGCCGGCGCCGACGGCTCGGTTCCGGCCGTCCCGGTCTCGGCGGTCTCACCCGTGGTGGAGGGCTCGCTCGTCGAGCCTTCGGTAGGCGGTGCGCCCTCGCCAGGGGTTGCCTCCGCCGCCCCTCCGTGGGCGCTGAATTCATGGCCCTCCCCCAGCGCCTCGACTGAGGCGAGCATGCCCGCGACGAGGAGGACGGCGAGGAGGACGAAGATCTTCATGTGCCGCCCCGGGAAGTCCGGCCACCGCCGCGGGACGTAGAGCGACACGATCAGGGCGAACCCGACCAGCACGGCCGCGAAGACGC
>DASQGA010000195.1:0-5789 GCA_035632855.1 Gaiellaceae bacterium
CCTACTACGAGCGCCTCCTTTCGACCGGCAAGACGCCGCGGGAGGCTCGTCGCTGCGTCAAGCGCGCGCTTGCTCGCTACTTCTACCGCCGGCTCGACGCGATTGGAGCTGTCGCCTTGACACCATAGAAGCGTCTGGGCAGCGCAGCCGGTCGCGGTGCGTAGCAGTGTTACGGGCCGTGAGCGGCTGTGCTGATCCAGCGCCGTGTCTGGGGCGTCATCCGGCCCGGCCGAACTTTTGCATCAAGCCTCTAGCTCAGCTCCTCCACCACGCACCGGGTGCTCCAGGCAACCTAGAGTCAAGGTGATGACCCGGGGTCTCGTGCTACTCCTCGCTGCGGCGGTCGCTCTCATGACCGGCTGCGCATCGTTGACCGAAAGGTCGCCGGAATCCTCGGCGCCCGAGCACGAGCTCTTCATCGGCCTGACGGAAGACGCCTTCAAGCTCGTTCCCGACTCCGCTCTTCCGGTCGCCCGCGAGCTGGGCGTGGCGACGTTCCGGATCACGGTTCCGTGGGAACCAGGAGCACGAACGCTGCCACCGGATGTGGTCGCCCAACTCGATGCGATGATGAAAGCGCGAACTTCCGAGCGGTTCGTCGTGGCACTTTACGGCCTGCAGGACGCCACGCCGCTCGACGAGGCGGCCCGGGACGACTATTGCGCCTACGCGGCCGACCTGGTCGAGCGCTATCCCGCGATCGGAGACCTGGTCGTCTGGAACGAGCCGAACAAGAGCTACTTCTGGCAGCCCCAATTCGACGAGCAGGGGCAGAGCGCGGCGCCGGCCGCCTACGTCGAGCTCCTCGCGCGCTGCTGGGACGTACTCCACGACCTGCGGCCGGAGGTGAACCTGATCGCCCCCGCGACCTCACCCAAGGGAAACGACCTCCCGGACGCGCGGAGTAACATCTCGCACTCGCCGGGGACGTTCATCCGGGAGATGGGGCTCGCTTACCGGAGTAGCGGCCGCGACCAGCCGCTCTTCGACACGATCGGGCACCACGCCTACGGTGCGAGCCCGGCCGAGCCTCCTGCCACCGACCACGGGGGCTCGATCATCTCCGAGGGCGATTACGCCGATCTGGTAGATGCGCTCTCCGAGGCCTTCACGGGGACGGCTCAGGCGATCCCGGGCGCGTGCGTCGACGACCGCTGCACCTACATCTGGTATCTCGAGACCGGATTCCAGACGACCGTGAGCCCCGACAAGCTCGAGGTGTACACCGGCGAGGAGAACGTCGAGACGATCTCGCCCCAGGAGCAGGCGGCGCAGTTCGAGCAGGCCGTCGAGCTCGCGTACTGCCAGCCCTTCGTGCGGGGCTACTTCAACTTCCTGCTGTGGGACGAGGCAAGGCTCGAAGGTTGGCAGTCGGGCCCGTTCTGGGCCGACCAGACGCCCAAGGACTCCTATGAGGAGATCAAGCAGGTCATCGCGGATGCCACCGCCGGCCGCATCGACTGCTCGACCGTCGAGGGGGCTCCTGCCGCAGGCTAGGAGGGCTTGACGGCGGGCTCTGCGGCGGCGATGAGCTCTCGCCGCAGGTCCTTGATCTCGTCCCGGAGCTTCGCGGCGTACTCGAACCGTAGTTCCTGAGCAGCGGCGAACATCTCCTCCTCGAGCGTGACGACGAGCTTCTCGAGCTCGTCCACGCTCAGTCCTTCGACCTTGCGGTCCTTTCGCCGGCGCCTGCCGGGAACCGTCGGCGACTCGAGCGAGAGGAACTCGGCGATGTCCGAGACGCCCTTGACGATCGACTCCGGGGTGATGCCATGCTCCTCGTTGTAGCGGAGCTGGATCTCTCGCCGGCGCGTGGTCTCGTCGATCGCACCCTTGATCGCCTCGGTCAGCTTGTCGGCGTACATGATCACCTTGCCGTTGATATTCCTCGCGGCGCGCCCGATTGTCTGGATGAGCGCCGTCTGGCCTCGCAGAAAGCCCTCCTTGTCCGCATCGAGGATCGCCACGAGCGAGACCTCCGGCAGGTCGAGCCCCTCCCGCAGCAGGTTGACGCCGACCAGAACGTCGTACTCCCCGAGCCTGAGCTCGCGAATGATCTGGATCCGCTCCAGCGTGTCGATCTCGGAGTGGAGGTAGCGCGCCTTGACGCCCGACTCGAGCAGGTAGTCGGTGAGGTCCTCCGACATCTTCTTGGTCAGCGTCGTCACGAGGACGCGCTCCCCGGCCTCCTCCCGGCGGCGGATCTCGTTCAAGAGATCGTCGATCTGGTGCGTGGTCGGCCGCAGCTCGACTTCGGGGTCGACGACTCCGGTTGGCCGGATGATCTGCTCTGCGACTCGGCTCGACTGCCGCAGCTCGTAGGCCCCCGGCGTCGCCGAGACGAAGACCGCCTGGTTCACCTTGCCGAGGAACTCGTCGAAGCGAAGCGGGCGGTTGTCGAGCGCGGACGGGAGCCGGAAGCCGTGCTCGACCAGCGTCTGCTTGCGTGACCGGTCGCCTTCGTACATGCCGCCGATCTGCGGCACGGTCTGGTGCGACTCGTCGATCAGGACGACAAAATCGCTCGGAAAGTAGTCGAGGAGCGTGTGCGGGGCCGTCCCGGGCTCGCGCCCGTCGAGAATCCGCGAGTAGTTCTCGATCCCGTTGCAGTAGCCGAGCTCCTTCATCATCTCGAGGTCGTACTCGGTTCGCTGGCGGATCCGGTGCGCTTCGAGGAGCTTTCCCTCCGACTCGAAGAACTTGACCTGCTCCTCCAGTTCGTGGCGGATCTCGTCGACCGCACGGTCGATCGTCGGCTGCGAGGTCACGTACTGCGTCGCCGGGAAAATCGCGAGGTGCGGGAGCTTCGAGTGGATCTCACCGGTGAGCGGATCGAAGTGCGTGATCTGCTCCACCTCGTCGCCGAAGAACGAGATCCGGTACGCCGACTCCATGTGCGCTGGTTGCACCTCGACGACGTCGCCGCGGACCCGAAAGCGGCCGCGACCCAGGAACGCGTCGTTCCTCGCGTACTGGATGTCCACGAGCTTGCGCAGCATCAGATCGCGGTCGATCTCCTGCCCGGCCGCGAGCAGGACGGTCTTGTCTTCGTACTCCTTCGGCGACCCGAGGCCGTAAATGCACGAGACCGAGGCGACGATGACGACGTCGCGCCGGACGAGGAGAGCACTCGTGGCCGCGTGGCGGAGCCGGTCGATGTCGTCGTTGATCGAGGCGTCCTTCTCGATGTAGAGATCGGCCTGAGGGACGTACGCCTCGGGTTGGTAGTAGTCGTAGTAGGAGACGAAGTACTCGACCGCGTTCTCGGGCAGGAACTCTCGGAACTCGTTGCAGAGCTGAGCCGCCAGCGTCTTGTTGTGTGCGATGACGAGCGTCGGGCGCTGCACCTGCTCGATCAACCAGGCCATGGTCGCGGTCTTTCCGGTCCCGGTTGCGCCGAGGAGCGTCTCGAACTGCTCGCCCGCTTTGATGCCCTCGGCAAGCGTTTCGACCGCCCGCGGCTGGTCGCCGGTGGGCCTGTAGGCACTCGAAACGCGAAAGTCGGGCATGGCTTCCATCGTAGCCAGCCACCCTGGGCTGGGAACACCCGTCCTCGGGGGACTACCATGTCCGAAGTGCGCGGAGGGGTCCATCGCCTGGTGGCGCTGCTCATCGTCGGCGTCGCGCTGCTTTCCGCGGCGAGCGGAGCGGCTGCCGCGACCCGGCCGAACATCGTCTTCGTCCTGACCGACGACCAGCGCTTCGACACGCTCGGCGTGATGCCGACCGTGCAGCGAGCGCTCGTCGGGCGGGGGGTCACGTTTACGAACGCGTTCGTCGTGAACGCCCTCTGTTGCCCGAGCCGCGCGAGCATCCTGACCGGCCGCTACTCGCACGGCACAAAGGTCTACGGGAACGGCGGCCCGTACGGAGGTTTCGCCTCGTTTCGCGACCGGTCGACTGTCGCCACGTGGCTCCAGTCGGCGGGCTACCGCACTGGTTACGTGGGCAAGTACCTGAACGGCTACGGAGGCAGCTACGTCCCGCCCGGATGGGATCGCTGGGTGGCGTTCACACGTGCCGGTTACGACCGCTACGGGCTGAACGTGGACGGCGCCCGGCGCGCGCTTTGGCCCGGGAACCCGGCGTACTACTCCACCGATCTCTTGACACGGCAGGCCACCCGGTTCATCCAGCGTGCACGCAAGCCGTTCTTCCTCGTCTACGCACCGTTTGCTCCGCATTCGCCGGCTCTCGTGGCCCCGCGGCATGCGGATGCCTTCGAGCCGATGGCGCCCTGGCGTCCACCGAACTACGACGAGCCGGACGTCTCCGACAAGCCGACGTGGATCCAGCAGACTCCCCCCTGGAGCACGGAGACGGCATTGAACGCCGACTTCCTCCACCGACGCCAGCTGCGTTCCTTGCTTGCTGTCGACGATGGGGTGGCCGCGCTCATTGCCACTCTCCGTAGCCGGCGCATCCTCCACGACACGATCGTCGTCTACACGTCCGACAACGGCTACAGCTGGGGAGCACACAGGATCGACGGCAAGGGCGTGCCCTACGAGGAGAGCATCCGCGTCCCGCTCGTCGTTCGGTACGACCGCCTCTTCCGCGGGTCGAGAATCGAGACCCGCCCGACCCTGAACATCGACCTCGCTCCCACCTTCGCGGCCGCGGCGCGGGCGAAGACGACACGAGTGGACGGCCAGAGCCTGCTCGGAATCCTTGCTGGCGCGGCAGTCCCTTGGCGGGACGACTTCCTGATCGAGCATCTCCGCGGGGCGCCGTACCCGGCGATGCCGACGTACTGTGGAGTCCGAAGCTCCACCTGGAAGTACGTCTTCTACGGAACAGGCGAGGACGAGCTCTACGACCTGGTGTCCGATCCCTACGAGCTCACAAACCGCGCGGCGGAGCCCGGATACCGGTCCCAGATGGTGGCGATGCGCGCTCGTTTGAACACGCTTTGCACGCCCACTCCTCCCGACTTCTCCCGGTCGTGGTTCTGCATGATCTCCGCCGGACCGGGGGGCGGCCCGCTCGCCGGCACCGATCTCGCCGACTTCGTCTGCGGCGGCCCCTGGGCAGACGCCATCGCCGCACTGGATGGGAACGACGCCGTTGTGGCAGGCGGCGGGAACGACACCCTCGACGGAGGCGCGGGCAACGACGAGCTCCGAGCCGGGCCTGGCTCCGACTCGATCTTCGGCGGCCCCGGGGACGACCAGCTATTCGCTCGGGACCTCGTCCCGGACTACGTGGAATGCGGAGAGGGATACGACGTCGTCGTTGCCGACCCGGTCGACACGGTCGCGGCCGACTGCGAGCTCCGCCTCGCGCGTCGGCGTTAGATGGCCAACCAATTAGGTTAAGCGGGGCCGAGCTTGTCGCCGTAGGCCCGGCGATAGATCTTCTGGAGCTCGAGCACCTCGTCGACGTACTGCCTCGTCTCGGGGAAGCCGATTTCGCCGCCCGCGGCCTCCCACTCGTCCACGTTTCGCTGGCCCGCGTTGTAGGCAGCGAGGGCGAGCGGGACCTCGCCGTACTTGCGGATCAGGCGTCGGAGGTAGAACGCTCCGTACCGCACGTTGATCTCCGGGTTCTCGAGATCGGAGACCACGAACTTGTGCCCGCCCGTGTGCACGGCGATGCCCTTGGCGGTCTCCGGGAGGAGCTGCATGAGCCCGACGGCGCCTGACGAAGACAGCGCCTTCGCGTCGAACTTGCTCTCCCGGTAGATGACGGCCGCGACGAGCGCCGGGTCCAGATCGTAGTTCTTCGCGTGCCCGACGACGATGTGCTGGTACTCGAGCGGGTAGCGCATCCGCGCGTACCAGGCCGGC
>DASQGA010000196.1:0-8888 GCA_035632855.1 Gaiellaceae bacterium
ACAAGCTTCCCGACGGGAACGTCGGGCAGGACGTCGAGCGTCCGCTCGAGCTCCTCCTGCTCGTCCTCGGCATCCGGACAGGAGATCGCGACGATGTCCGGGTCGATACGCTCGAGCGCGAGCGCCAACTCTTCCTCGTCCTGAACGGCGATCGCACACGCGAACCCGAGCTCGAGGGAGCGCTCGTACAGGCGCTCGAGCAGGTCTCCTTCCTCTTCGAGCTCGGCGAAAACCAGCACGACCGCATCCGCCCCGGCCTGGTGCGCGGCCTCGAGCTCGTCGGGTCGGTGCATTCGCCGCCGCAGGAGCACAGGGAGCGTGACGGACTCGCGGACGCGCACGACGTCGGCAGGAGCGTCGACCGCCACGGCTTCCGCGCCGGCTTCGGCTGCGGCTCTCGCAAGTCCGTCGATCTCACCCGAGAGGAGCGGAACGACCGAGATGCCGTCACCTTCCGAGATGGCCTGAACGAAGCGGCTCACGCGCGCCCCTCGCCGGCGAATGCGCGCAGGGTCGAGGTTGACACAGGGCGGCTCACAAGAGGATCCTCAGACGCCGATCGGATGCCACACGGTTTTCAGCTCGAGGAAAGCCGCTGCGTGCCAGGGGGAGTAACCGTCACCGTTTCGCACCACGCGCTTCACGTTGTCGGCAGCCAGCCGCTCGAGCTCCGTCGAATCTCCCACGACTCCGGCGAGGTCGAGTGCGTTCACGTCCATGTGACCGGCGAGGACGGTGCAAAGCTCACTCTTCCGCCCCGTCAGGATGTTGACGGCCCCGCCGGGCACGTCTGAGGTCGCGAGCACCTCGGCGAGGGTGATCGCGGCCAGAGGCTGTCGCTCCGACGCCAGGACGACGACTGCGTTTCCCCCCACGAGCGCCGGAGCGAGGCGCTCGACGAGCCCCAGCAGGGGCGGCGCTTCCGGGGCGACGATTCCAGCCACACCCGTCGGCTCGGGGATCGTGAAATTGAAGTAGGGACCGGCAACCGGGTTCGAGGTGCCGAGTACCTGAGCGAGCTTGTCGGCCCAGCCTGCGTACCACACCCACGTATCGATGGCCGCGTCGACCTCTGCCTGATCGCCGGCCAGCTCCTCGAACTGGGCCCGGCGGCCCTCCATGATCTCGGCGACGCGGTACAGAACCTGCCCGCGGTTGTACGCGGTCATCCCCGCCCAGCGCGGAAAGGCTTCCCGGGCGGCCCGAACGGCGTCCCGCACGTCCTTCCTCGATCCGAGCGCGACGTTCGCCCCCTCGATCTCGTACGAGCGGCCGGACTCGGAGCGTGGGAACGCACCCCCGATGAAGAGCTTGTAGGTCTTGGCGACCGGGAGCCTCGTCAATCGAACCTCACGTAGGCCTCGAGACCGTGCAGGCCTCCCTCGCGACCGAACCCGGACTCCTTGTAGCCGCCGAACGGCGAGGTCGGGTCGAAGCGGTTGTAGGTGTTCGCCCAGACGACGCCGGCCCGCAACCGCTGGGCCATCGAGAGGATGCGCGAGCCCTTCTCGGTCCAGACCCCGGCGGCGAGCCCGTACGGCGTGTTGTTCGCCTTCTCGATCGCCTCATCCGGCGTGCGGAACGTCAGCACCGACAGAACGGGCCCGAAGATCTCCTCCTGGGCGATGCGGTAGCTCTGCGCCACGTTCGTGAACACCGTCGGCGCGAACCACCAGCCCTTTTCCGGCAGGCGGCACTCGGGCTGGAAGACGTCGGCGCCCTCCTCCTCCCCGCTTCGGACGAGCTCCTGGATCCGCTCGAGCTGGGCCTTCGAGTTGATGGCGCCGATGTCCGTGTTCTTGTCGAGCGGGTCGCCGACGCGGAGGTTGGACATCCGCCGCTTCAGCTTCTTGATCGTCTGGTCGTAGATCGACTCCTGCACGAGGAGCCTCGAGCCGGCGCAGCAGACGTGGCCCTGGTTGAAGTAGATGCCGTTCACGATCCCCTCGACGGCCTGGTCGAGCGGCGCGTCGTCGAAGATGACGTTCGCGGCCTTCCCGCCCAACTCGAGGGTCAGCTTCTTCTTCGTTCCCGCGACGGCGCGCTGGATCTCCTTGCCCACCTCGGTAGAGCCGGTGAAGGCGACCTTGTCGACGTCTGGATGCTTGACGAGCTCGGACCCCGCGCGGCCGTCGCCCGTGACGATGTTGACAACGCCCGGCGGCACCTCGGCCTGGCGGAGGACGTCGGCGAAGAGAAGCGCCGTCAGCGGCGTCGTCTCGGCGGGCTTCAGGACAACGGTGTTGCCGGCCGCGAGCGCCGGCGCCACCTTCCAGGCCAGCATCAGCATCGGGAAGTTCCACGGGATGATCTGAGCGGCGACCCCGAGCGGCCGCGGCGTCCGGTTCGGGAACGCGTACTCGAGCTTGTCGGCCCAGCCCGCGTAGTAGAAGAAGTGCGCCGCCGCGAGCGGAAGGTCGACGTCGCGCGACTCGCGAATCGGCTTGCCGCCGTCGAGGGACTCGAGGACGGCGAACTCGCGTGCGCGCTCCTGGAGGATGCGGGCGATCCGGTAGATGATCTTGGCCCGCTCGCCCGCCGGCCAGGACGACCAGCCGTTCTCGAAGGCGGCGCGGGCAGCGCCCACGGCCATGTCGACGTCCTCGGGGCCAGCGTACGCGACCTCGGCCAGCTCCTCCTCACTGGAGGGGCTGACGGAGGGATGGAGCTCGCCGGAGCGCGGCTCGACGAACTCACCGCCGATGAAGAGGCCGTACCGGTCCTCGAGCGCGACGACGTCCCGCGACTCGGGCGCAGGTGCGTAGTCGAACGCGGACGGGACCGGCGAGCGATCCTGCTTCTTGTCGATCTCAGTCAAGGGTGAAGTAGTCCGGGCTCTGGTAGCGCCCGGTCTTCTCCTTCCTGATCTGGAGGAGCAGGTCGTTCAGGAGCGAGGAGGCGCCGAAGCGGAAGAGGTCAGGCGTCAGCCATTCCGGACCGAGGGTCTCGTTCACGACCACGAGGTGCTGAACTGCCTGCTTCGCCCGGCGGATGCCGCCCGCCGGCTTGACCCCGATCCGCTTGCCCGTTTCCTCGAAGACGTCGCGAACCGCCTCGAGCATGACGAGCGTGACCGGAAGCGTGGCGGCCGGGTTGATCTTCCCGGTCGACGTCTTCACGAAGTCTGCGCCGCCGGCGATGGCCAGGAGGCTCGCCCGGCGGACGTTGTCATACGTCCCGAGCTCGCCGGTCTCGAGGATCACCTTCAGGTGCGCGTCCCCGATCGCCTCCTTGACCTGCCGCACCTCGTCGTAGACCTTGGCGTAGTTCCCAGAAAGGAAGGCGCCGCGGTCGATCACCATGTCGATCTCGTGGGCGCCCAGCTCGGCGGCGCGGCGCGCATCCTCGACCTTGATGTCCGTCGGCGACTGGCCGGACGGGAAGGCGGTGGCCACGGAGGCGACCTTGACGCCGGTGCCCTCCACGCGCTCGAGCGCATGCGGCACCAGGTTCGGGTAGACGCAGACGGCCGCTACCGACGGGATCGTCGGATCGACCGGATCCGGCCGGATCGCCTTCGATGCGAGCGCTGCGACCTTTCCTGGCGTATCCGACCCTTCGAGCGTCGTCAGGTCGGTCATCCGGACGGCGAGCTCGAGCGCGAAGAGCTTCGACTCGCGCTTGATCGAGCGCTTGGCGAGCGTGGCTGCCCGCTCCTCGATCGCGACCTGGTCGATGGAGCCGATCTTCGGCAGTCGAGGCAGGAGCGGCAGCTCGAAACCGTGCGGGAGAGCTGGAGCCTGCGCCATGGTCAAAGTCTAGCCAGGGGCAGCTCGAACCCCTTCCTACGACCCCGCGACGACGAGCTCGTCCAGGAGTGGTGCGGTATCCAGCGGGTCGTAGCCGATCCGCTCCGCGACCTCCTCGCTGGAGGGACGAGTCCCCTCCAGGAAGAGAACTCGCAGGAAGTCGCCGGTCTCGCTCCGCTCCCACCAGTCGGCCCCGATCGAGTCGCGCAGGTATGCACGAAGCTGCGCCGCGCGGATCCAGGCGCGAAGGTAGTCGGCCGAGTAAAAGCCGTCGTCCATGTCCGCGAGGTAGCCGTCCGGTCGGTAGCGGAACCCGATCGCTTCTCGGAGGTTCTGGGCATACGTGTCCGCGTAGGCCGCCGCGTTCTCGAAGTCCGACCACAGCTCGAGCTCGTAGTCGAGCTTGGCGGCGTAGCGCCTGAAGAGCAGCACCTCGAGGAACCGCGCGCCTTCCGCATGATCGGCGGCGTCGCCCGCCCCCAGGCCGAAGTGCTCTGCGTGCCAGGCCGGCTCCCGCGTGATCGACTCGACCAGAAACGAGTAGATCTCGGTCAGAGCGTGGTCGCGGGAGAGCCGACGGAAGGTATATGGAAGGTTCGGGTCGCAGCCCGCGTAGTGCAGCGCGTGGCCCGCTTCGTGGAGGAGTGCCTGGTAGTCGTGCAGGCCGCCCTGGGCGCGGGTGATCAGGTGCACGACGGACGGCGGGTCGGAAGCGATCACGCAGGCACGGGGGTTCTTCTGGGGCCGGTCGTCGAGGTCGAGCTTGATCCGAGAGTCGGCGGCGAGGTCGAATCCGAGCCGGGAGAGGGTCTCGAGGCAGACCGGTACCGCACGCTCACGCGAGTACAGCTCCGCGAGCGGTGACATGCGGCGGATGTAGGAGACGTGCCACGACATGGGCTCGTCCTCGCGCTCCTCGCCGAGGATGCGGTCGACCCAGCGTTCGCGGAGGGGCGCGAACGAGGCGTCCTGGCGGTGGGCAGCGTCGGCCAGACGGGCCGAGAGATCGCGCAAGTCGATGCCCTTCGTCTCCTCGCTGCGCCGGACCGGATCGGGCTCCCCGGTGATGTCAGCCTCGAGTGCTTCGGCCTTCTGCAGGAGCTCGAGCCGGCGCTCGTTGAACCCGGCGGAGCAGTCGGCCACAAGCCGTCCGAGCTCGTCGCGCTCCGCGTAGTCGTCGACCAGCGCGAGCTTCGCCTGCGCAGTCCGGAGTGGTACCGCCTCGCCCTTGAACTCAACCCGGGCGGCGAGGACGTCGTTCTCGAGGCGATCCGCCTCCTCCGCCAACTCGCGGACGATCAGTCCGCCGCCGCATGTCTCCCTGAGCCGGAAAAGCCGTTCGCGGTCTTCTCCCTCAGGGGCCGCGTCATCGGCCGCGTGAAGCTCCGCATACTGCTCGCGCGTGAACAGATCCTCGTAGCGGGCCACGATCGCCGCCTGCTCGCTCGTCTCCTTCTCGCCAACTCGAACCGCACGAGCCTCCTCGGAGCGTTCGAAGAGGAACTGCGCCAGGCGCTCCTCGAATCGATCAGGGGTCAACGCTGTCACTCAGTTCCTTTCCGAGGCTCGACTCGACTAGATCCCGAGGCGCTCGAGGAGGTTCTCGTCCCGGCGCCACCGGGGCCGTACCTTCACGACGAGCTCGAGGAACACCGTCCGACCGAGAAGACGCTCGATCTCCGGGCGCGCGCGCGAGCCGATCGTCCGGATCATAGAGCCGCCCCTGCCGACCAGGATGCCTTTCTGGGACTCGGTCTCCACGTAGACGACTGCGCGCACTCGAGCCTCTTCGAGCTCCTCCACCTCGACTCCGACTGAATGCGGGACCTCCTCGCGAGTTGCCGCCAGGGCCTGCTCCCGGACGAGCTCCCCGATCCGCTCCGCCAGCGAGAGATCCGTCACCTCACCGGGTGGGAAGTACTCCGGCCCCTCCGGCAAGACGGCCACGAGCGACTCGCGCAGCTCTGCCACACCCTGGCCTGAGCGCCCACTCACCGGATGCAGCTCCTGGAAAGGCCCGAGCTCCGCGGCGCGCGCGATCTGCTCGAGCACCTTGGGCCTCCCGACGCGGTCGATCTTGCTCACGGCGATGACGACAGGCGCGTCGCCGGCAAACACGCGCTCGGCGATGAAGCGGTCGCCCGCACCGATCGCCTCGTCGGCGGCAAGCACGAACAGGACGCCGTCCACGCCTTCGAAGGACGAGTCGACAGTTCGCTGCATTCGCTCGGTCAGTGCGTCGCGCGGCCGCTGGAACCCGGGCAGATCTGCCAGGACGAGCTGGAAGCCGTCCCCGTTCGCCACGCCGCTGACCCGCCTTCTCGTCGTCTGCGGCTTGTCGGACGCGATTGCGATCTTCTCGCCGCAGAGTGCGTTCACGAGGGTCGACTTGCCCACGTTCGGCCTGCCGGCGACCGCGACGAACCCGCTCTTCAAAGAGCTCGTTTCAGAATGACGACTCGCCGCCGGGGTGTGCTGGGCGGTGCGAGCCAAGGATGCAGGGAGTGTCCATATCGAAGAGATATGGGCGCGACTGAAGACGCGGGATCGCGGCGTCCAGCGCTGCCCGGCGGCTCAGTGCTTCGTTTTGAAGCGGGCTCACAGAACGAAGGTGTCGGGCAGGAGCTCGTCAGGCCGGCGGACCAGCACCTCCCCCTCGTGGTCGAACACGACCCGGTCGACGCCGAACTCGTGCATCCACTGACGGCAGCCCCCGCAGGGCGAGGCGGTGACAGCCAGGGCCTCGACGTCGCCCGGCCGGATCCCCTCGGCAACCGCCCGGGAGAGCGCAGCGCGCTCCGCGCACACCCCGAGGGGATACGACGCATTCTCGACGTTCACGCCGGTGATCACCCGGCCGTCGCGCGCCAGCACGGCCGCGCCCACGTGGAACTTCGAGTACGGCGCGTAGGCCGCTTTCGCCGTCGCCCGAGCCTCGACGAGGAGTTCGGCGTCCGTCACTGGACGACCTGGAAGAGGATCATCGACACGAGCGTACCGAGCAGGGCGCCGTAGAGCACCTCGAGCGACGAGTGGATCCCCGACTCGACCCTGGTCTGCGCCACGAGCAGCGCCAGCACGAAGGTCAGCGAGGAGACGAGCACGCGGTACTGGAACGACTGCGTGATGAACGTGATCGCCATCCAAGTGCCGAAGGCGAGCGCCGCGTGGCCGGACGGCAGCCCACCGCGAAGCGGCGTCCCGCGGCCGGTGATCGCCTTCGTGATGATCACGAAGAGCATCGTCAGGACCAGGGCGATCACGGTCAGGCGAAGCGGCGCCTCGCGAATCCGGGTCACCAGCCGGTAGCTCGGCTCCCCGAGCTTGTCCTCGAAGACCAGGTAGCCGACCACGAGGGCGGTCACCGAGGAGATGAGAACCGCGCCTGCGGCCATGTCCTTCGCAGCCTTCGCCAGCGGGTCGAACGCGGGCGTCGAGATGTCGAGCGTCGCCTCGATGGCCGTGTTGATCATCTCCGTGATCAGGACGAAGGCGATCACCACGAGCAGGGCGGCCAGCTCGAGCTTCGTGACGCCGTAGAGGAAGGCGAGGATCAGGACGCCGGTTGCCACGGCGAAGTGGATCCGCATGTTGCGCTCGCTCCGAAGCACGTGGATGACGCCCTCGAAGGCGTAGTTGAAGCTCTGGATGATCGAGGGCGTCCGCCGGGCCACGGCTACCCTGCGAGCTCGAGCTCGCGGCGCTCCATCTCCGGCCCGTGGTCGTACCCGAGCAGGTGGAGGAGCCCGTGGACGAGCGGCGCCCGCCACTCCTCCCCCACCACCTGTGGGCAGAGGACGAGGTCGCCGAGCTGGCGCGGCACCCCCGCGGGCAGCCGCTCGCGGGCATCGATCGGGAAGGAGAGGACGTCCGAGGCCTCGTCCACGCCCAGGTGCTCCCGCTTCAGCCGGCGCATCTCCTCGGGCGCGGCAAAGGCGAGTCCGAGGTCGCCCGAGTCGATTCCTTCGGCGGCCAGCGCCCGCCGGCAAAGCTCCTCCGCCGCGGCGGTGTCGACGTCGACACCGCTCCGGTTTACCACCTCGACCTCGATCACCGACGGCGGTTGCCGCCGGTCTCCTCGGCGTGCTGCTTGTAGGCCTCCACGATCCGCTGGACGAGCACGTGCCGGACCACGTCCTCGTTCCCGAGCTCCACGAACTCGATCCCGTCCACGGAGGCGAGGATCTTGCGCACGCGCACGAGGCCGGAAGCCTGGTCGCGTGGCAGGTCGATCTGGGTCACGTCCCCCGTGACGACCATCTTCGAGCCGAACCCGAGCCGGGTCAGGAACATCTGCATCTGCTCGGGGGTCGTGTTCTGGGCTTCGTCGAGGATGATGAAGGAGTCGTTGAGCGTCCTTCCTCGCATGAACGCAAGCGGCGCCACCTCGATTTGCCCTTTCTCGAGGTACGCGTTGACCCGGTCGGCGTCAAGCATGTCGTAGAGCGCGTCGAAGAGGGGGCGAAGGTACGGGTCGACCTTGGCCATGAGGTCGCCCGGGAGGAAGCCGAGCCTCTCCCCCGCCTCGACGGCGGGTCGCGTCAGGATGATCCTGCTGACCTGGCGCTCGGCCATCGCGTTCACCGCGAGGGCCATCGCGAGATAGGTCTTGCCTGTCCCCGCCGGCCCGATCCCGAAGGTGGCCGTGCAGCGGCGGATCGCCTCGACGTAGCGCTTCTGATTGACCGTCTTCGGGGTGATCTTCTTGCCGCGGTGGCGCCAGACCACGTCCTCGAAAACGTCGCGGAGGTCGCGCGACTCGTCGAGCGCGGTCAGGACCGCGTCGACGGTGCCGGCCCTGATCACATGGCCGCCCGACACGAGCTCGGCCAGCTCGTCGATTACGAGCCTCGCCTCGCCGACCTTGTCCTTCTCGCCTTCGAGCGTCAGCTGGTTCCCGCGGAGAAGAACGGCCAGCCCGAGACGGTCACGTAGGGCTCCGAGGATGCCGTCGTCGAGGGTTGCGAGTTCGGCGGCGACTTCGTTGGAGACTGAAAGAACTTCCTGCAACGGACACAGTGTAGAGCCCGTTCCGGCGCAAGATTCTGCTTGCTCCTAGGCCAGCTTCTCGCGGACGAGCCGGCTCACGGTCGAGCCGTCGGCCCGGCCGGAGACCTGCGGCATGACGTCCGCCATCAC
>DASQGA010000197.1:0-8257 GCA_035632855.1 Gaiellaceae bacterium
ACCTCCTGCGTGTAGCGGACGCAGCGGTTGCAGAGGATGCAAGCGTCGGGGTCGTAGCCCATGAGCGAGTTTCGGTCGTCGTAGGGCTCGCGTTTGGCGTCAGGGAGGATGAACGGCGCTTCCGCCTGGAACTCCTCCGCCATGTCTACGAGCTCGTTCGGCCGCCCGCCCGGATCGGGATTCAGGTGCTCGGTGAGCAACATCTCGGTCAGGGTGCGGCGGAACTGGGGGACGCTCGAGTTCGTCGAGACCACCATCCCCTCGGCAACCCTGGTGGCGCAGGCGGGGAGAGGGCGGGGCGATCCTTCGACCCCGACGACGCAGAGGCGGCAGCCCCCGTACGGGTCGAGCTTGTCGTCGTGGCAGAGAGTCGGGATGAAGACGCCGTGACGCGCGGCCGCATGGACGAGCAACTCGCCCTCGGGCGCGCTGGCCGGCTTTCCGTCGAGCGTGAAGGGAACCGAGGGGCGCACCGGGGCGTTCATCGTACCGCCGTCTCGGGCTCGCCCAGGGGGGCAAAGAGATCGGGCCAGAAGCGGAACGCATTTCGGACCGGGAAGGGCGCGCCTTGTCCGAGTCCACAGATGGACGTCTGGGCCATCGCGTCCAGCCACTCCTCCACCTGGCGTCGCGACATGGCCGCCGTACCGTGCCCGAGCTCCTCGAGAACGTGGTGCAGGCCGCGGTTTCCGATCCGGCACGGCGTACATTTCTGACAGGACTCCTCCGCGAAGAATCGCATCGTCTCCGCGAGGAGGCGGAGCGGGGAGTAGGAAGCCGGGAAAACCTGGACGCCCGCTGAGCCGACACCCGCACCCCATTCCCGCAGGTGGTCGCGGGTCAGAGGCACATCCAGCGCCTCTGGAGGCAGGATGCCACTGGCAGCGCCGCCGGGTACGATCGCGCCGATGTCGTCGGCGGACCCACCTGCGAGCCCGTCGATCAGCTCTCGCAGGGTGGAACCGTTCGACGCCTCGTAGCACCCGGGTTCTCGCACCGACCCCGAGATCGACCAGAGGCGAGCGCCAGTGGCTCCGTTTCGGCCGAGTCCGGCGAACCACTCGCCGCCCTTGGTCAGGATCCCTGGGATGTGCGCCAGGGTCTCGACGTTGTTGATGAGGGTCGGGCGTCCGAGGTATCCGACCTGGCTCGGAAACGGGGGCTTCAGGCGCGGCATCCCTCGGCGACCCTCCATCGACTCGAGCATTGCCGTCTCCTCGCCGCAGATGTAGGCGCCCGCGCCGGCGACAAGCTCGATCGAGCTGCCGTCGAGCAGACCGGCCTCCCGAAGCTCCTCGATCGCGCGGAGAAGCCGCATGCGTGCGGTCGCATATTCCTCGCGCAGATAGATGAGCCCTTCGCGTGCCTCCGCGAAGCGCATCGCGATGAGCATCCCTTCGAGCATGAGGTGCGGGCGGAGCTCCATCACGTAGCGATCCTTGACCGTCCCCGGCTCCCCCTCGTCAGCGTTCACGATCACGTACCGTGGCTCGTCCTCCTTGGCAACCGCCTCCCACTTGAGCCCGGTCGGGAAGCCGGCGCCGCCGAGACCGGCGAGGCCGGAGGCCTTGAGCTCGGCGACAATCTCTCCGTTCTCCGGGAGCGATCGAAGCGCCGCCAGGCCTCCGCGCTGCTCGTAGTCGGCCAGGGTCGCGTCTCGCCGCGCGAGGCCGAGCGACGGCCCGTCGTTCGTCCGGTGGAGGGGATCCGGCTCGACCGAGTCGCCACGCATGAGCACCGGAGCGAGCTCGCAGTGGCCGAGACACTCCACGCCGAGCACCGGCACATCGCTCGCCTGCTCCTGCTCACGGGCGAGCAGATCCTTGGCGCCCAGGCAGTCGCAGACAGGGCCGATGCAGACGCGAACTGCATCCGTCGGCACGTCGAGAAACGAGTAGAAGGACACGACCTCGTGGACTTCGCCACGCCGGATGTTCATGTGATCGGCAACCGCATCGGAGAGCTCGGGCGTGACCGGCCCGATCTCGCGGCGAACCCGCCCGAGGTTGTCGAGGAGCCGCGTTCGGTCCTTCGGAAGCTTGGCAAGGACCGCCGTCAGCTTGAGAACGTCCACCGTTCGATTCTACGCTTGGGCCTGTGCCCGAAGAGCTGACCTCCCTCCTCGCCGATCTCGTCGGCATCGACTCCCAGAACCCGGTGCTGGTGCCGGGCGCGCCCGGGGAGGTAGAGCTGGCGCGCTACGTGGCGC
Source organism: Gaiellaceae bacterium (assembly GCA_035632855.1). Lineage (GTDB taxonomy): Bacteria > Actinomycetota > Thermoleophilia > Gaiellales > Gaiellaceae > DASQGA01. Next base: position 2,210 of record DASQGA010000197.1, read on the forward strand.
GCTGGCTCGACGCCGCCGGGTTCGAGGTCGAGGTCGAGGAGGCGGCGCCCGGGCGGCCGAACGTGATCGGGTTGGCGAGGGGTTCGGGCGGCGGGCGGACGCTCATGCTGAACGCGCACATGGACACGGTCGGCCTGGGTGGTATGGAAGGGGCGCTGGAGCCGCGGGTCGAGGACGGGCGGCTGTACGGACGGGGCGCCTACGACATGAAGGGAAGCCTCGCAGCGATCCTCGTGGCTGCGCGGGACGCAGCGGCTGCGGGGCTAGCCGGCGATGTCCTCGTCACTGCGGTCGCAGACGAAGAGGTGGCGAGCGTCGGGACGGAGGCGGTCGCGGCTGCCCACCGCGCGGACGGTGCAATCGTGGCTGAGCCGACGGAGCTCCAGGTGGCAGTCGCTCACCGAGGTTTCGTCGCCTTCGACGTCGAGACGGTCGGCCGGGCGGCGCACGGATCTCGACCCGAGCTCGGGATCGACGCCATAGCCCACATGGGCTATGTGCTCGTCGGCCTGCACGCACTCGATCGCTCACTCCGGGCCGAGCCGAGCCATCCACTGCTCCGGAGCGGATCGCTCCACGCAGGCGTGATCGAAGGCGGTGGCGAGTTCTCCACCTATCCGGACCAGTGCCTGCTGACGGGAGAGCGGCGGACGATTCCCGGCGAGACGACCGAGTCGGTCCTCCACGAGCTCGTTGAGCTCCTCGAACGGACGGGCCGAGACGTCGAGGACTTCGAGGCGTCGGCGCGGGTGAGCTTCGCCCGAGATCCTTTCGAGGTGACCGCCGACGATCCGATCGTCGAGCTTGTCACGCGCCACGCCGGAGCCGCCGGCGTCGTCGGTGTGCCTTTCTGGACGGATGCCGCCCTTCTCGCCGGTGCGGGCATCCCGACCGTGGTCTTCGGCCCGGCGGGAGAAGGAGCACACGCGGACGTCGAGTGGGTCGACCTCGCCTCGGTGGAGACGTGTGCGGAGATCCTCGTTGCGGTTACCCGCGAGTTCTGCGGGTAGCTCGAGCGCGCGGAGCTGCCCAGGTCGTTGCACTTTCGCCACGAAGCCCGACCCACCCGTGCGCTTTGGCGGAATAGGCTTGAAAGCGGTGGGTGGCTCGCGGCCGGCCCCAGGTCTCGAGACCCCACGCGGACTACGCTACGGACGAATGAGCGCCACTCCGCCTTATGCCGCCGGCTCGGTCGAGGTCGTCCGTCTGCCAGAGGGCAGAACCGTGTCCGACCAGGTGGCGGTCGAGGAGCCCCTCGAGATCCGGATTGGGGGCGAGCCTGTGGCTGTCACGATGCGGACCCCGGGACACGACGAGGAGCTGGCGCTCGGGTTCCTTCTCTCCGAGGGCATGAGGCCGCTCTTGGCGCAGCTTCCCGACGACCTTGCGGCGAACACGATCGAGGCCGAGGCGGAAGGCTTCGACCCGGCACGCCACCGCCGAAGCTTCTACACCACCTCCTCCTGCGGGGTTTGCGGCAAGGGCGCGCTCGAGGCGGTGGCGGTCGAGGCTCCACGCGTCGAGAGTGATCTGGTCATAACCGCCGCGCTCGTGGCGGAGTTGCCGGAACGGCTTCGTGAGGCTCAGCCCACGTTCGCGGCCACCGGAGGGCTGCACGCGACAGGTCTCTTCGACGAACGTGGCGAACTGGTCTGTCTCCGGGAAGACGTCGGGCGCCACAACGCGATGGACAAGGTGATCGGCTGGGCGTTCGGCGAGGGGCTCTTGCCGCTCGCCCGCCATGTCATGTGCGTCAGCGGACGGCTCTCTTTCGAGCTCGTCCAGAAGGCGACCGTCGCCGGTTGCCCGGTCCTCGTCGCTGTCGGCGCGCCGTCCTCTCTCGCGGTCGACCTTGCTCGCGACCGGGGCGTGACCCTTTGCGGCTTTGTCCGCGAGGGCCGTGCGAACGTCTACTCCGAGCCTTGGCGCGTGGCGGCGTAACGGGGATCCTCCTCGTCGGCGGTGCGAGCCGGCGCTTCGGATCCCCGAAAGCACTCGCGCGCTTCGAGGGCGAGACTCTGGCGGAGCGTGCGTACCGCGTCCTCGAGACCGCGTGCGAGCGCGTGATCGCCGTCGGCAAGACCGCGGACGAGCTCCCGCTTCCCTTTCCGGTCGTGGACGACCGGAGCGAGATCCGGGCGGCGATAGTCGGTCTCGCAGCCGGGCTTCGCGCCGCGACGACGGATCTCTGCCTCGTCCTGCCAGTCGACCTTCCGTACATGACGCCGGATGCGCTCCTCCTCCTGGCGGACGGGGCCGAAGGCGTCGACGCGGCCGTGCCGCAGACCGGGCCGCTTCCGGGCGTCTACCGCCGGCGCATCCTCACGGTCGTCGAGGAGCGGATCGAGGCCCGCGACCTCGCTCTTCACCGGCTGCTCGGCGCGCTTCGAACGACGGTCGTCGAGCTCGACGAGAGCCTGCTCCGGAACGTCAACGAGCCGACCGACCTCGTCTAGCTCTGGCTCTTAGCCGATGCTGACGGCGGCCCGAAGCCCCCGGGGCGTCAACACGCGCTCACGGTCCGCTCCCGTGCCGATCATCGTGACCTCGACATCGACTGCTCGCTCGACGTATTCGACGTATCGACGCGCCGCGTCTGGTAGCTCCTCGAGGTGCTCGACCGAGTCGAGCGGCTCGTTCCACCCCGGCAAGGTCTCGTACACCGGACGCGCGTGGTGGAAGTCCGTCTGGTGAGCGGGGATTTCCTCCGTCTCCGTCCTGTCCGCAAGCTGGTAGCGCGTGCAGACGGGCAGCTCTCCGAACGAGGAGAGTACGTCCAGCTTCGTCAGGGCGAGCGAGGTCAGGCCGTTCACGCGGACAGCGAAGCGCAGCCCGACGAGGTCGAGCCAGCCGCAGCGGCGCTCTCGCCCGGTGGTCGTGCCGTACTCGCCTCCGAGCTCGCGAACCCGCTTCTGATCCGGGCCGGCGATCTCCGTCGGAAAGGGGCCTTCTCCAACCCGCGTCACGTACGCCTTCGCGACGCCGACGACGCTGTCGATCCGGGTTGGCCCGATGCCGGTACCCGTCGCTGCCGCGCCTGCGATCGGGTTGGACGAGGTGACGAAGGGATACGTGCCGTGGTCGAGATCAAGGAGCGTCCCCTGGGCTCCCTCGAGCAGAACTCGCCGGCCCTGCTTGAGGGCCTGATCGACGAGCAGCGAGGTGTCGGCCACGTAGGGGCGGAGCCGCTGCGCGCAGGACTCCATCCGCTCCGCCAGCTCCTCGACCTGGAGCGGCGCCGCCTCGTGGAGGCGCTCCAGCACGATGTTCTTCTCGGCGAGCGCCGTCTCGAACTTCTGGCGGAGGATCTTCGGGTCGAGGATGTCCTGGACTCGGATTCCGAGGCGTGCCGCCTTGTCTGCGTAGGCGGGACCGATTCCTCGCCGGGTCGTGCCGATCTGGAGCTTCCCGAGGCGTCGCTCGCTGGCCGAGTCGATCGCGACGTGCCAGGGCATGATCAGGTGCGCGTTCCCGGAGACCCGGAGTCCCGCAGTCGTGACGCCGCGTCGCTCGAGCTCGTCGATCTCGTCGACGAGGAGCCCCGGGTCGACGACGCAACCTGCTCCGACGACACAGATCTTCCCCTGGCTCAGGATTCCGGAGGGCACATGGTGGAGCTTGAAGGTCTCGCCGTCGCAGACGATCGTGTGCCCGGCGTTTGGGCCGCCCTGGTAGCGGCAGACGAAGTCGGAGTGCTGGGCCAGGAGATCCACGATCTTCCCCTTGCCCTCGTCCCCCCACTGGGCCCCCACGATGACGGTCGCTGGCATCGCTCCGGAGGGTAGCCCCTCGACCGGGTGTACTAGCCTTGGACGGGGACACCCACTTGCTTTCGGCGCGCTTCGGAAGGAGCATAGGCCACCAGTTACGCCGAGCAGGAGGTCGCAAATGACATTTCGTCGCCTTGCCCTCGTCCTGGCGCTGGGTCTCGCGGGCGCTCTAGCCACTGCTTCGATCCTAAGCAGCGCGCCAGTCCGAGGGCCCTTCTTCGCCGCCTTGACGGGAGCAAAGGAACCTGGTGGCGGGGATTCGAACGGCAAGGGATCCTTCAGCGCAACGATTCAGGGCCAAAGGTTGTGCTACGGGATCACGGTCGGCAATATCGGGCGGCCGAACGCGGCCCACATCCACCGGGGGCGTGCGGGCGTGGCCGGGCCGGTCGTCATCACGCTGAAGCACCCCACGACGGGAAGCCCAGGGGCGTCGGCAGCGTGCGTCACCGTGGGGGCTACGTTGCGCGGGCAGATCCGCGCCAACCCTAGTGGCTTCTACGTGAACGTCCACAACATCGCATTTCCGGGCGGCGCCGTCCGCGGGCAGCTCTTCATTCGCGGGTAACAGTCGCATCGGGCGGGCTGCTGACGGGAGCAACTCTCGCCGCAGCCCGCCCGAGACGCCTCCGGTCTCTAAGCGGCCGCGAGGTCCGAGAACTTCGCGTAGCGCTTCAGGAACGAGAGCTTGATCGTGTCGGTCGGGCCGTTCCTGTGCTTCGCGACGATCACCTCCGCGAGGCCCTGCTGGTCCGACTCCTCGCCGGCGTAATACTCGTCGCGGTAGATGAAGCAGACGATGTCGGCGTCCTGCTCGATCGATCCAGACTCGCGCAAGTCGGAGAGGATGGGGCGCTTGTCATGGCGCTGCTCGACGGCCCGCGAGAGCTGGGACATGGCAATGATCGGGACGTCGAGGTCGCGGGCCAGCACCTTCAGGGAGCGGGAGATCTGCGACACCTCTTGCACGCGGTTTTCCGCGCTCGTGCCGGAGGTCATGAGCTGCAGGTAGTCGATCACGATGAGGCCGAGGTCCGGATGCTTCGACTTCAGCCTTCGTGCCTTGGAGCGGATCTCCATCATCGTGACCGAGCCAGTGTCGTCGACGTAGACGGGCGCCTTCGCAAGCTTGTCGCAGGCGGCCGTCAGCCGGGGCCAGTCGTCGGCGGCGAGCTTTCCCGTGCGGAGGCGCTGTGACTCAACCTTGGCCTCACTGCACATGAGCCGTTGGGTTACCTCGGACTTCGACATCTCGAGCGTGAACAGCGCGACGGGCACGTCGTTGCGGACGGCGAGGTTGGCGGCCATGCAAAGCCCGAGAGCGGACTTCCCCATGCTGGGGCGGGCGGCGACGATGATCAGGTTCCCGGGCTGGAAGCCTGAGGTGATCCGGTCGAGATCTCGGAAGCCCGAGGGGACACCGGTCACGTCAGCACCCGACTCGTAGAGCGCAGTTATCCGCTCGAAGCTCTCCTTCAGGAGCGTCTCGATGTGGCTGAACTCCCCGGTCGCCCGCTGCTGCGAGAGGTCGAACACGATCTGCTCGGCCTGGTCGACGAGCTCGGTCGCCTCTCCCGGGCGCTCCCAGCCGAGTCGCGCGATCTCGCCGCCCGCCCGGATGAGACCCCGGAGGGTGGCAGCCTCGCGCACGATCTGCGCGTAGTGCCCTGCGTTTGCGCTCGCGGGGACGAGAGCGGCCAGCTCGTGCACCCGCGCCTTGCCGCCGACGTCTTCGAGCTCGCCTCGCTCGTCGAGCTGGTCGACGAGCGTGATCGCGTCGACCGGCTCGCCCTTCGCATAGAGCGCGAGCGCCGCGCGGTACATCTTGGCGTGGCTCTCGCGATAGAACTCGCGTCCCTCGGCTTCGAGGATTTCGCTCACTGCTGCGATCGCCCCGGGGGCGAGCATCATCGCTCCGAGAACGGACTCCTCCGCGTCGAGGTTCTGCGGCGGGACCGGGGCAGTGTCGCGAAGGGCGGTGGCCATCCGAGCCACGACCGTAGTGGGCTTGATCTCGGTGTGCGCGTCCACAGTCTGCTAGCTCGATGAGCGGGGAAAAGGAAACACATGTTCGCATATGTGCCGGACGACGTCCCCAGATCTGCACCCGCCTTCCACGGGCAGGAGCCAACCCGGTGGAACGATCCGCCCGCAAAGAGCGGGAAGTTCATCGCGCCGCCCACAGTCGTGTGGACGGCTCGTGGAGAACCGCCCGGCCGGCCTCTAGCTACGGTCCGAGTCCTGCGGTTCGCCCTCGGCGGCCGGGGCCGGGACGTCT
>DASQGA010000198.1:0-1737 GCA_035632855.1 Gaiellaceae bacterium
TCAGCAGGACCGACGGCCCTAGACCGAAAGGAGAGCGTCATGGCGAAGGTGGTCAACTGCGAGTGCGGACAAGCCGTGCGGGGCGAGACTGACGACGAGCTCGTCTCCAACGTCGAGGCTCACGTCCAGAGCCATCACCCCGAGATGGTCGGAAAGATGTCCCGCGAGGATGTGCTCGGTATGGCTGAGGAGGCCTGAAGCCGCAACCGATACCGCGCCGGTGACGACTAGGTGGGTGTTCGAACGGTGGACGACCCGTCGCCGCCGTTGAACTGCGCTCGCCTGTGGCCAAGCCACAATGCCTGCGGGCACTTACCGCTGGATGGCGCGGAGGCCGAGATCGAGGTTCTCTACCCCAGGCCGACCGCGCTTTCGCTCGCCTCCACCTTGAGGTCCGGCGGCACTTCGAGGTACTGCAGAGCGAAGCGCGCGATCTGGGAGAAGATGGGAGCTGCGACGGAGCCGCCCCAGATTGCGCCCTTGGGCTCGTCGACCGCGACGAGGATCACGAGGCGGGGGTTCGAGGCAGGCAGGAACCCGACGAACGAGGCCACATACTTCGAGGTCGAGTAACCGCCGAGCACGGGGTCGGGCTTGGCCGCGGTTCCAGTCTTGCCCGCGATCGAGTACCCCGGTACCTGCGCCTCTTGTCCGGTGCCCTGGTCATTGCCGACCACCTTGCGGAGCATCGCCGTCAGTTCCGTCGCAGTCTCGGCAGAGAGAACCCGGCGACGCCTGGCCTTCCGTGCGCCCTCGCCTTCGATCCGATCGACGACATGTGGTCGCACCTCGACACCGCCGTTCGCGATCGTCGCGTACGCGGTCGCCATCTGCATGGGTGTGACCGCGATCCCCTGTCCGATCGGGACGTTCCCAATCGTCGAGCCGGACCAGCGCTCCGGCGGCAGGACGATCCCACGGCTCTCACCGGGAAAGTCGATACCCGTACGGTGGCCGAATCCGAACCGGTCGATCCAGCTCGCGAGCCGTTCCTTTCCGAGGCCGAGGGCGAGCGTGATCGTCCCGACGTTTGACGACTGGAACAGGATCTGGGAGACGGTCATCGTCTCGGTTCCGCGTTCCTCTGCGTCGTGGATGACGCGGTCGGCGACCTGGATCTCTGGCCGCAGGGTGTACTCAGTCCACGGCGTGACCATGCCGCTCTCGAGGGCCCCGGCGAGGGTCACGACCTTGAACGTCGATCCTGGCTCATACGTGTCCGTGACCGCGCGGTTGCGCTCCCGACCCTCTTTGAGCGCCCCGAACCTGTTCGCGTCGAACCCGGGCTCGACCGCCATCGCCAGCATGGCTCCGGTCCGGGGATCCATGACGAGCGCGGTTGCCGCTTTGGCCGCCCATTGCGTTCGTGCGGCTCCCAGGATGCGCTCCACCTGGCCCTGCAGTGTGTGATCGAGCGTCAGATAGACATCGCGACCCTCTTTGACTGGCTTGGTCTCGAGCACCTTGAGCACGCGCCCGAAGGGATCGCTCACGACCGACTCGCTTCCGGAGGTTCCGGCAAGCAGACGGTCGAGCCCGAACTCGATCCCGGCGAGCCCCTTATTGTCCGTGCCCGCAAATCCGATCGCCTCCGAAGCGACTGACTTCTGGGGATACGTACGTCGCTCCTCGGGCATGAACCCGAGCCCGATCAGGTGCTTGGCCTCGAGCGCTTCGGCCAGCCTCGGATCGGCCTTTCTCGCCAGGTAGACGAACCCCCGGCTCCGGTCGGCCAGG
>DASQGA010000199.1:0-2999 GCA_035632855.1 Gaiellaceae bacterium
GGGCCGAGCCAGTCGGGATGGCGGGCCGGCGAGCGCTGGTCGATGCCGGGCGGCAGCGAGCGCATCTCCGCGACCTGCTCGGTCACCTTCTGGCCCATCAGGTGGCCTCCGAGACCGACCTTGCAGCCCTGCCCGATGAAGAACTCGCAGGCGTCCGCGAGCATCAGGTGGTGCGGGTTGAAGCCGTACCGGCTCTGGATGCACTGGTAGTACCACTTGGTGGAGAGATCCCGCTCCGGCGGGATCATCCCGCCCTCGCCCGAGCAGGTGGCTGTGCCGGCCATTGAGGCGCCTTTGGCGAGTGCCATCTTCGCCTCGAGCGAGAGCGCGCCGAAGCTCATGCCCGTGATGTAGACCGGGATGTCGAGCTCGATCGGATTCTTCGCGAACCGCGCTCCCAGGATCGTCTTCGTCACGCACTTCTCACGGTAGCCCTCGATCACGAACCGGGTCAGCGTGCCCGGCATGAACATGAGGTCGTCCCAGTGCGGGATCTTCTTGAACATCGAGAAGCCGCGCATCCGGTAGCGGCCGAGCTCCGCCTTCATGTGGATGTCGTTCAGGACCTCAGGCGTGAAGATCGGGCTGCGGCCGAGGACGGTCCGCCGATCGGGCTGATCTTTGCCGATGTTGTCCCCGACCTGGTCGTAGCGGTCGCTCGTAGTCATCGGTCTCTCCAGATGGTTGATCGGTGATTGACGCGGTCGCGGGGGCGGTTCAGACCAAGCCAGGGTGCGCCATCGTCCGCAGGCAAGGCTAGAAGCCTTGACAAGGGCGGGGGTGCGGCCTGGCGCCGTGTCTGGGCCGTCATCCGCGGGTGTGGCAATTGCCGGTCAACCATCACAACACGAGCTTTCGCTCGGAAGGCTCGAGGTTGTCGTAGTTGTAGAGCATCTTGCCGCAGACGAACTTCTGGAACTCGGGCGGGTCACCGAGGCCGTAGATCCGGAACTTCCGTTCGACGAACTCGGAGTCGGACTCGTCCCATTCGCCCGGCACGCAGTCGATGCCGAGCGCCTTGACCTTGCCGGCGACGTAGATCGTCCCGTCGTACATCGAGTCTCCGAGGCCCGGGCCAACGTTGCCGCAGATGATCTGGCGGCCGCGCTGCATCATGAAACCGGTCATCGACCCGGCGTCGCCCATGGTGATGATGGTGCCGCCCTTCTGGTCGATCCCGGTCCGGGCCCCGACCCGGCCCTTCACGACCAAGTCGCCTCCCCGGAACGCCGCTCCGGTCAGCGAGCCAGCGTTCCCGTCGACGACGACGACGCCGGACATCATGTTCTCGCAAGACGACCAGCCGACCCGGCCGGTGATCCGGATCTCCGGCCCGTCGATGAGCCCGCAGCCGAAGTAGCCGAGGGAGCCCTCGAAGGTGATCTTGCAGCGGGTCAGGATCCCGACCCCGAGCGAGTGCTTCGAGCCGGGATTTCGGACCGTGACCTCCTTGATGCCCTGCTCGTAGAGGAGCCAGCGGAGCTCGAGGTTGATCTGGCGCGTCGAGAGGTCGTGCGCATCGAAGCTCGCGGCCTCGCCCTGGATATCGGAGACCTGCGGGACGTCGGCGTGCGGCTCGGCCAGCCCGCGCGCGTCATAGGTGATGCGGCTCTCGCCGGTTACCGAGCCCAAACCATGACCTCCCCCTCGTACGGGTCGTACGTGTCGATCTCACGGTCGACGATGGCCCGGATCGCGATCTCCTCGGAGGCCAGTGCGACCAGGTCGTCAGCCTCGTAGAGGACGAGCGGCTTCGCGGCCATCTCGTCCTTCGCAACGCCGAGCGCGTCCTCGGTCACCGCGATGTAGGTGAAGACGCCGTCGAGCTCCTCGAGGGAGTCGCGCATGGCGTCCTCGAGCGAGGCGCCCTCGCTCATCTTCTCGGCGAGGTAGACCGCGATGATCTCCGAGTCGCACTCCGACTGGAACCGGTGCCCCGAGCGCTCGAGCCGGCGCTTCCATTGGAAGTAGTTCGTCAGCTGCCCGTTGTGGACGACCGCGACGTCGGTGAACGGGTAGGCCCAGTAAGGGTGGGCGCCAGAGATGTCCACGTCCGACTCGGTCGCCATCCGGACATGGCCGATCGCGTGCGTCCCCTTGAACCCGCCGAGCTCGTACTGGTCGCAGACACTGTCGGCGTCACCGAGATCCTTGATGATCTCGAGCGAGTGGCCGAGCGAAAGCACCTCGGCTCCCGAGATGTCTTCGATCCGATCGGTCAGCTCCTTCAGGCGGTCGCCGGGAAACTCGAACGTCACGCGATAGGCGTAGTCCGTCTCCTCCGCGACGTCCTTCACGTTCGCGCCGAGCGCCTTCAGCCGCCGAAGCACCTGGTCCTGGTGCCGGTCGATGCGATCGTCGAACTCGAAGTCGCGCGCGTCGTTCGCGTCGGCGAGGGTGTAGCGCATGATGAAGTGCCCATCACCGTTGCTCTGTCCGTAGAGGGCGTAGCCAGTGGAGTCGGGGCCACGGTGCTTCATCGACTGCAGCATCCGGGTCATGTCGCGTCCGATGCCGTGCGTCCCGTCCCGATAGATGATTCCTGCGATTCCACACATGAACTGGCTCTCTCGTCCTCCTGTATCCCTAGGGCAAGACGTCGAGGTATTCCTGCAAGTCCCAGTCGCTGACCTGGGCGCAATACCGCTCCCACTCGTCCCGCTTGTAGTGCATGAAGACACGGTACATGTCGCCTGGTAGCGCGGTTTTGACGACTTCGTCGGCCTCGAGCGCGTCCAGCGCGTCGCCGAACGTCATCGGGATCTTCCGCACCTCCTTGCCCGCCTCCATCGCTTCGTAGATGTTCCGCTCCTCGGGCTCTCCCGGGTCGACCTTGCGGTCAATGCCGTCCCGCATGGCCGCGATGAGAGCGGCGCAGGAGAGGTACGGATTGACGGCCGAGTCCACCGAGCGGTACTCGAAACGCCCTGGTGCCGACACGCGGAGCGCGGTCGTCCGGTTCTGATAGCCCCAGTCGGCGAAGACGGGCGCCCAGAACC
>DASQGA010000200.1:0-5009 GCA_035632855.1 Gaiellaceae bacterium
ACGCCGCGCACTGCGCGATCGTCTGGGCGAACGCTCGTGACCTGGCTTTCCAGACCGACACCCGAGTCATCCGCGATACGAGCCTGTGCTGTCGGAGCCGCGATCGCCGCAAAGGCGAACGGCATGGCGAGCCGACGGATCCAACGATAACGACGACGATTCCTCATCTCCTTGCTCCTTTCGTGACCCCGTTCCATGCTCACCGGACGAAGGAGCGAGGGCCTTTCTTCCCAACGGGCTTGGAATCGGCTTGTCAGCTCGCAGATCTCCGGTATGCGGAGACCACAGCCGGCCCGAGAATCCTTCGGAAAGACGAAAGGGCGGATTCACCTCGAATCCGGCTCCGTACGGCAGTCAGGGTTTCGGATACCACGCGCCCGGACGAGCGGGCCTCTCGGCCCGCTCGCCCTTCCCCGGTGCTGTGCGAAGCTTACGCCCCAGCCAGCGACTTTCTGGACTGCCGGCCTAGTGTGGCCGCGCCCGTTGCAAGCAGCAGGAACCCGAGCATGATCGCGGCGCCGATGCCCGCGTCGCTCCAGTCGAAGCTGTTGCCACCGGTCGCGACGACCGGATTCTCTACGACTGCGCCCGGGTTGCGCCGGAGCACGAGACCGTCGTTGCCCGTGACTGCGGCCGGGTTGCGCCAGAGATTGAGACTCTCGCTGCCCGTGTGAGGCGAGAAGCGAGCAGCCCGGTCGTCGGGCCGCACAACTGCGGTCACATCCGACTGCGGCGAGAAGCGAATGGCCTTGTCATCGGGCCGGACTCCCGGCCACGCCTTGATGGTGTTTGCCGACTGCGGGACGCCGCGCACTGCGCGATCGTCTGGGCGAACGCTCGTGACCTGGCTCTCCAGACCGGTCCCCGAGTTCCAGTGGATGCGAGCCTGTGCTGTCGGAGCCGCGATCGCCGCAAAGGCAAACGACATGGCGAGCCGACGGATCCAACGATGACGACGACGATTCCTCATCTCCTTGCTCCTTTCGTGACCCCGTTCGATGCTCACCGGACGAAGGAGCGAGGGCCTTTCTTCCTCCGGGTCCGGAATCGGCTCGTCAGCCCAGAAATCCGGGGGAAACGGAAGAACTGGGATCGGCTCGCCGTCCTGTACACACACGCGAAGAGGAGGAGCCGTGATCAGCCCGTCTATCCATCGAGAGCTCGCTCGCCAGAGGCATGCAGATCTCCTGCGGGAGGCCGAGTCCGCGCGGCGAGCCGCGAAGGTCAAGCGCGAAGTGCCGACGATTCTCACGTTCGCGCCGCCTATCACGATGCTTCAGGCGCTGTCCTTCCTGAACCACGGTCCGTGGAGGCCACAGCCGGCCTGAGAATCCTTCGGGAAGACGAAACGCCAAAAGCCCCGACGTACGGGGCTTTGGCGTCGTCGAGGGCTTGGAGTGCGTGATCGTCGCGATCGCGAGCCGGCTTCTCTGCTCGCCCGGAAGGCACTGGGAGCTGGCCCGCGCGAGCCAGTCTCCGACGCATCCCTCCGCTGAGCGGTCTCGCCGCCCGAGCACGCGCGATCGCGGGCCGGCCGAGGTGCGTGGCATGATCAGACGAGGTTGAGAGTCCGGCTGCCTATGCTGTTCTTGCTCGTTCCGCTGCTCGCCGGCGGCTGGCTGGCGGCGCACGACCTCGCGTATCGGCTCGTAGCGCCCGGTACCCACGAGCGGCACGAGCTCCTAGCGCGAAGTGGGCACGGGTATCTCCATTGGGCGCAGCTCGCGATCGCACTCTCCCTCGCGCTGGTGCTCGTCGGCATCGCGCTAGCGGCACGGCAAACGAGCGCAGGATGGGGAGAACGCCGCTCCCCCGCACCACGCCTTGCTCTCCTGCCGCTCCTCGGGTTCTTCCTCCAGGAGCACCTGGAGCGCATTGTTCAGAGCGGTGGCTTCCCACTCGACGCCGTTCTCGAGCCGACCTTCGTCGTCGGAGCCCTCCTGCAGCTCCCACTTTCCCTGCTTGCCTACCTTCTCGCCCGCCTGCTTCTCGGGGCAGCAGAGAGCCTCGGGCTTGTCCTTGCGGCCGCCTCGCGCCGGCGCTTCGCCCCCGCGCGGCTGCTCCTTGGCTGGGCCGTCGAGCAGGCGGACCTTTCGCCACGCCCGGCGCTAGCGCTGGGGTATTCGGAGCGCGGACCCCCGCTTCCCTTCTGAGTTTGAGTGAGCTGTCGCGCTCGGTGCACGACGGCTCAGCTGTTCGAAGGGGAGGCAGCACCGTCCGCACCACGCTCGCCGGGAGCGAGCGGCGGTCACGTGCCCGCCGTGGAGCGACCCTTCGACGACGATCACAACGAACCCAGGAGGACTCAGTGAGTACGCTTGCCAAGATCGGAGCAGCGGCGGCTGGCGTCGTTGTGCTCCTTGCCCTCTTCCTCGTCCTTCGTCCGGACGACGGCGGGGAAGGAGCTCCGTCGGTCACCACAACCGAGACGAGTCCGTCGGAAACCGATACGGGCGAGACGGCGCCTACGACCGAGACTGACGTCGAGACGACGACGACTACGGAGACGGAGACCGGGCTCTCGGGGCCAACACGGATCCGGCTCGTCGTCCGCGGTGGCCAGGCCGTGGGAGGCGTCAAACGCCCGACCGTCCGGCAGGGAGAGCGGGTCGTCCTCGTGATCAGGTCGGACGTCGCCGACGAGGTCCACCTGCACGGCTACGACGTCAAGCGTGACGTGACGCCGGGAGCTCCGGCGCACCTCGCCTTTCGCGCGACGATCGCGGGACGCTTCGAGGTCGAGCTGGAGGGGAGGGGCCTCCTCCTCGCGGATCTCGAGGTACGCCCGTGACGGTCGCCGCGTTTACCGTTCTGGCCCACGGGATCGGGGGGATCAGAGACCTCCCGGTCCCCGGGTGGCTCTTCCTCTACGGGGCGGCTGTAGTGCTGGTCGTCTCCTTTGTTGCGCTCGGGACGCTCTGGCGGAGGCCGCTGCTCGAGCGACCGGAAGCCGGATCCCCGCTCCCCCCCGCGCTCCAGCGCGTTCTCCTCTCCCGCGCTCTTCGCGTCGGGCTAGGTGGGATCTCCTTCGCCCTCCTCGTGCTCGTCGCGCTCACGGCGCTCCTGGGAGAGAGGTCGCCCTTGCAGAATCTCGCCCCGACGTTCGTCTACGTCGTCTTCTGGCTGGGTCTGGTGCCCGTGGTCGTTTTGCTCGGGAACGTCTGGCCGCTCGTGAATCCGTGGCGCGCGGCCGCGGATGCGGTCGCGTGGCTCTGGACGCGGACCGGCCGCTCCGAGGAGCCGGTTCTCGAGTACCCGGCGTGGCTCGGCCTGTGGCCGGGCGCGGTGCTGCTTGCTTCCTTCACAGCGCTCGAGCTCACATACAGCGATCCTTCCGACCCGCGCGCGCTCGCCCTCGCCATCTGTCTCTACAGCGCGATCGTCTGGATGGGGATGGCGGTTTTCGGGCGCCGCGCCTGGCTTGCGAACGGCGAGGCGTTCTCGGTCTACTTCGGGCTCCTCGGGCGCATCTCGCCCCTCGCTCTCCGGCGGGGAGAACGGGGTCGAGAGATCGTGGCGCGGCCGCCGCTCACCGGGCTTGCCTCGCTCAGAGCACGACCGGGGACACTCGCTTTCGTCGCGGCCATGCTCGGCTCGGTCGCCTTTGACGGCATCAGCCGGACGGCGTGGTGGGTCAATCGAAGCCTTCAGCTCAGCAACGTCTCGGGGATGCTCTTCAACCTGGCGGGCCTGCTCGGCGCGATCGCTCTCGTAGCGCTCGCCTATCTCGCGGCGGTGACTGCGGCGCGGATGGTTGCGCACCGCGAAGCCTCGCTTGCGGGTGCGTTCGTAGCGAGCCTCGTTCCGATCGCGCTCGCGTACGCAGTGGCGCACTACTTCTCGCTCCTCGTGCTCCAGGGGCAGTTCGCGATCACGCTTGCATCCGATCCGTTCGGCCGGGGCTGGGACCTGCTCGGAACGAGCGACTTTCGGCCGCGGCTCGGCATTCTCAGCCCGAACTTGATCTGGTACGTGCAGGTGGCGGCGCTCGTCGTCGGGCACGTGATCGGGCTCATGGTCGCGCACGACCGCGCCCTCTCGCTCTTCCGCTCGGCACAGACGACCGTGCGGACGCAGTACGCCATGCTCGCACTCATGGTGCTCTACACGGTGGGCGGTCTCTGGCTGCTCTCAAACGGATAGAAAGGCTGACGATGCTCCAGACTCCTGTTCTCGCCCACGGCGCCGTCGGACCCCTCGACGAGATTCTGCTCGTGCTTGCGATCCCGATCTTCGGCCTGCTCCTCGTCCTCCTCGTTCGGCTCCTCTTCTTCAACCGACGGAAGGACGCTCCCGAGGATGGCGACCACGCCGGAACTGACAGCCCCTAGTCGCCGACGGGATCAGCGGTTGACGCGGACTCGTCGGTCGCGGCTGACCGCTCGGTTCCCAGCGCGGTCGACGGTCACGATGACGATCCGGTAGAAGCCCGCAGGAGCGAGCTTCGCATGTGCCGTCCTGCCATGCCACACGAACTTGAGCGTTTTTGCGCCCTGCGTGGAGACGGCCGGGAAGCGGTGGACGAAGCCCTTCCTCTCGATCTTGACGTTCACGGTCGCTGCCTCGGGCACGCGGAAACGGATCCGGGTCAGCGCCCGCGGGCCGGGAACGAAGGCCTCGGGCGAAATGGAGAGCTGGCGGACGAAGGGCGCTCTCAGATCGATCAGCACGGACGCGCGTCTCGAGAGCGGGCTCGAGTTCCCCGCCAGGTCGGTCGCACCGACTGCGACCGAGTGTTCTCCGTGCCCGAGCGGGTCGCTCGTGAGCCCGTAGCCGCCGGCGGCGCTCGCTGCTCCTTGGGCGCGGATCGAGCCGTCGACGACCAGCGTCACGGCTACGTCGGACTCCGCGGAGCCGTAGAAGGCCGGAGTAGCGTCTTTCGTCAGCCCGTCGTTTACGACGCCGCTATCGCTCGCCGCAGTTAGTGCAGGAGCGGTGGGCCTGTCGGGTGCCTGGGTGTCGATCACGATTCGGCGCTCCGCGGACGGGAGGCTCGAGTTGCCCGCGCT
>DASQGA010000201.1:0-2297 GCA_035632855.1 Gaiellaceae bacterium
AGGACGGGCGCGTAGGATAGGTGCGGTTTGTCGGCAACCACTCCACGGTAGGAGAGGCGAAGTGGCGATCATGACTCCCAGAGGCTCGGGGCTCGAGGACCACGGCCTGTCGCCGCGCGGCCGGGTCTTCCGGAATCCGACCACCGCCCTCCTCTACACCCATTCCCTCGTCACGGGAGAGGGGAAGCTGGCCGAAGGCGGGCCGATCGTGGTCGACACAGGCCGGTTCACGGGCCGCTCGCCGAAGGACAAGTTCATCGTGAAGGAGCCCGAGTCCGAGGACAGGATCGGCTGGGGCGCCGTGAATCAGCCCATCGACGAGGGGTCGTTCGAGGGTCTCCGCGAGAAGGTGATCGCCTACCTCGAGGAGCAGGAGACGCTCTACGTCATGGACGCGTTCGCCGGAGCTGATCCCGCGCACAGGATCGGCGTCCGGGTCGTCACCGCCCACCCCTACCACGCGCTCTTCTCCAAGACGATGTTCCTGGAGCCGGCCGGAGACGAGCTGACCACCTTCGAGCCAGATGCGGTCGTGCTGCACGCGCCGGGGCTCGAGGCGAGCCCCAAGGAGGATGGAACGCGAACGGGGACGTTTGTCGTCCTCCACCCCTCGCGGAGCGAGGTTTTAATCGGAGGGACGTACTACGGCGGCGAGATCAAGAAATCGATCTTCTCCGTCATGAACGACCGGCTTCCACTCGACGGCGTCTTCCCAATGCACTGCTCGGCGAACGTCGACGACGAAGGCAAAGTCGCGATCTTCTTCGGTCTGTCGGGGACCGGAAAGACAACTCTCTCGGCCGACCCGGAGCGCCACCTGATCGGCGACGACGAGCACGGCTGGGGCGACCAGGGCGTCTTCAACATCGAGGGCGGTTGCTACGCGAAGGTGATTCGCCTCTCCGCGGAGGCCGAGCCCGAGATCTTCAGGATGACGCATACCTACGGAACGGTGCTCGAGAACGTGGTCGTGGACGAGGAGGGAGTGCTCGACCTCGACGACGACTCGAAGACCGAGAACACGCGCGCGGCGTACAAGCTCGAGCAGATCGGGCACGCGCTCCCGGCCAAGCGTGCCGGCCATCCGAGCTCCGTGGTCTTCCTGACCGCCGACGCCTTCGGGATCTTGCCCCCGATCGCGCGCCTCTCGAGGGATCAGGCGCTCTACTACTTCCTGTCCGGGTTCACGGCCAAGCTCGCGGGCACGGAGATCGGGGTCACCGAGCCCCAGCCGACCTTCTCCGCCTGTTTCGGGGCACCGTTCCTGCCCCAGCCCCCCTCGGTCTACGCCGGCCTCCTCGGCGAGAAGCTCGACGAGCACGGCTCGGCGGTCTGGCTCGTGAACACAGGCTGGACGGGGGGCCCGTTCGGCGAAGGCAAGCGCATGCCGATCGCCGCGACCCGCGCGCTCCTCCACGCCGCGCTTGCGGGCGAACTCGACCAGGTCGACTACCGGACCGACGAGCTCTTCGGGTTCGACGTTCCGACGGAGGTGCCTGGAGTGGACTCGCGCCTGCTCGACCCCCGAGGTACGTGGCGTGACCCTGAGGCCTACGACGAGAAGGCCCGGTATCTCGCTGAGAAGTTCCGCGAGAACTTCGAGAAGTTCGAGGATGTGGACCCGGCCCTCCGGGACGCAGGTCCAAGACTCTAGGACAGGCCGGCTCCTCGCTCGCAGCGGCCGATACGAGGCCGGCGCACCTCTGATCAGATAGCGTCCGTCACCGGTGGAGGCCAAGCACGACGTGCTGGTGGTGGGCGCCGGCTGTGCCGGCATGCGCGCCGCAATCGAAGCCCACGACGCCGGGGCGGATGTGGCCATCGTCTCCAAGATCCATCCGGTGAGGAGCCACTCGGGCGCGGCCGAGGGCGGGATCAACGCGGCGCTCGGAAACGCGTCCGAAGACGACCCGGACAAGCACGCCTTCGACACCGTCAAGGGCTCCGATTACCTGGGTGACCAGGACGCGATCGATGTGCTCTGCACGGAGGCGCCGGACGACGTCTACCAGCTCGAGCACTGGGGCGCGATCTTCTCGCGCACCGAGGACGGGCGGATTGCCCAGCGGCCATTCGGGGCCGCGGGCGAGCCGCGAACCGCCTATGCCGCCGACATCACCGGCCATGTCCTGATCCACGTCCTCTACGAGCAGGTGATGAAACGGGACCTCCTGGTGTACGAGGAGTACTTCGCCTGGCAGCTGGTGGAGGACGACGGACGGTGCCAGGGCGTCATCTGCTGGGACATCGTCGACGGTGGCCTGAAGACGCTCGGCGCGAAGACGATCATCCTCGCG
>DASQGA010000202.1:0-4747 GCA_035632855.1 Gaiellaceae bacterium
CGGCCTCCGCCAGATCGGCTTCCTGCTCCTCCCTGCTAGCGCCGTCACCGCTGTCCTGTCCGTCCCGATCGTGCGTCTGCTCTACGAGCGCGGCGCCTTCGGTGAGGAGGAGACGACCATCGTCGCCCAGGGTCTCGCCGCCTTCGTCATCGGCCTCACCTTCAACGGCACGATGCTGATGCTGAACCGCGCCTTTTTCAGCTTGCAGAACGCCTGGATCCCGACCGCGGTCGCCCTCGGGAACCTGATCCTGAACGCGGCCCTCGACGCCGCGCTCTTCCGCGTCGGCATCTGGGGGATACCGCTCGCGACGTCGATCGTGAACATCGCCGGAACCATCGCGCTGCTCGTTCTTCTCCGCCGCCGCTTGGGACGGCTTCAGGGGCGCCAGACGATCGATGCCTACGTGCGAACCGCGGTCGCGGCAGCGCTGGCCGCCGGGGTCGCGTATGCCACCTGGTACGGCCTCGACGAGTGGCTCGGCCGGTCGCTGGGAGCCCAGATTGCCTCAGTAGGGCTCGGCGTCGCGTTCGCGATCGCAGCGTTCCTGGGCGCGGCCCGTATCCTTCGGATTCAGGAGCTCGACGCGCTGCTCTCTCTGCTGCGCCGCTCTCGACCCTCTGTATGAGTCTCGATCGCATCCGCAACTTCTCCATCGTGGCCCACATCGACCACGGGAAGTCGACCCTGGCCGACCGCATCCTCGAGGTGACAGACACCCTCACCGCTCGCGAGATGCGGGAGCAGGTGCTCGACACCATGGACCTAGAGCGCGAGCGCGGGATCACGATCAAGGCGCAGGCCGTCCGCGTCGAGTGGAAAGGGCACCAGCTGAACTTGATCGACACGCCCGGACATGTGGACTTCACCTACGAGGTCTCGCGCGCGCTCCAGGCATGTGAGGGTGCGATCCTCGTCGTCGACGCCGCCCAGGGGATCGAGGCGCAGACGCTCGCGAACGCCTACCTGGCGATCGAGAACGACCTCGAGATCGTCCCGGTCGTCAACAAGATCGATTTGCCGCAGGCGGATCCAGACGCCACCGCGGCCGAGGTCGCGGAGCTCGTCGGAGAGGACCCCGAGCGCGTTCTCCGGATCTCGGCGAAGACCGGCGAGGGAGTCGCGGCCGTTCTCGACGCGATCGTCGAGCGGATCTCTCCGCCGGGCGGGGATCCTGAGGCTCCCGCGCGTGCGCTCGTTTTCGATTCCTCCTACGACCAGTACCGAGGCGTGGTGGCGTTCGTCCGCATGGTGGACGGCTCGTTCCGCCCGCGGGAGCGTCTCCGGGCCATGGCCCAGGGAACACGATTCGAGCCGGAGGAGCTCGGCTTCTTCTCGCCGGACCGTGTTCCCACGCCCTCCCTCGAGGCGGGCGAGGTCGGCTACGTCATGACCGGCCTCAAGGACGTGAGCCGGCTCCGGGTCGGCGACACCCTGACGAGCGAGGGGCGCCCGGCCGGCGAGGCCCTACCGGGCTACAAAGACGTGAAGCCGACGGTCTTCGCCGGCCTCTTTCCCACGGACTCCGACGACTATCCGGATCTTCGCGACGCGCTCGAGAGGCTGAAGCTGAGCGATGCCTCACTCTTCTACGAGCCCGAGACCTCCCGCGCCCTCGGTTTCGGCTTCCGGTGCGGCTTTCTCGGCCTGCTCCACATGGAGATCGTGCGGGAGCGTCTCGAGCGGGAGTTCGACCTCGACCTCCTCGTCACCGCACCGAACGTCGCCTACCGCGTCATCACCCAGACCGGCGAGGAGCTCGAGGTCCACAACCCGGCCGAGTTCCCGCGCGAGTTCGAGCGCGTCGAGGAGCCGTTCATCCGGGCGACCACAATTGTTCCGAAGGAATACGTCGGCACTGTGATGGAGCTGAACAACGAGCGCCGCGGCCAGTTCGACCACCTGGAGTACCTGAGCGAGAACCGCGTGCTCCTGACGTACGACCTCCCGCTGGCGGAGATCGTCTACGACTACTACGACCAGCTGAAGAGCCGCACCAAGGGCTATGCGAGCTTCGACTACGACGTCACCGGGTTCCAGGAGGGCGACCTCGTCCGCGTCGACATCTTGCTCGCAGGGGATCCGGTCGACGCGCTCTCTCTGATCGTCCACCGCGAGTTCGCCTACGACCGGGGCCGTGCCCTCGTCGAGCGGCTCCGCCAGGAGATCCCGCGTCAGATGTTCGACGTGCCGATCCAGGCCGCCATCGGCTCGCGGATCATTGCGCGGGAGACGATCAAAGCGCGCCGGAAGGACGTGCTCGCGAAGTGCTACGGCGGCGACATCAGCCGCAAGCGGAAGCTGCTCGAGCAGCAGAAGAAGGGGAAGAAGCGGATGAAGCAGGTCGGAACGGTCGAGATCCCGCAGGAGGCGTTTCTCGCCGTGCTCAACCTGAACGGGGAGCGGCGCTCGTGACGGTTCTGGCCGGAGGCGTTCGCCACCTCTATGTGCATCTGCCGTTCTGCGCCCACCGCTGCGGGTATTGCGATTTCGTCACGCTGGTCGGGAGGCCGGAGCAGCATGCTCGCTACGTCGACGCCATCCTCGGCGAGCTCGAGCTGGAGCGGGGAGTCCTCTCGGAGCCGCTCGACACCATTTTCCTCGGAGGCGGGACACCGACCTTCACCGAGCCGGTGGCGCTCCGACGCCTGCTCGAGGCGCTGCCCGGTGCGAGCGAGGCGACGATCGAGGCGAATCCTGAGACGGTCACTCCGGAGCTGGCGAAGCTTCTCGCCGGCAGCGGGATCACGCGAGTCTCGCTGGGCGTGCAGACCTTCAAGCCGGAGCTCCTGGACGTGCTAGAGCGCCGTGCGAAGCCGGACGACGTCCGCCGGGCGATCTATCATCTGCGTGATGCCAAGATTGACAACATCTCCCTGGACCTCATCTACGGGATCCCCGGCCAGGAGCCCTCCGACTTGGAGCGCGACCTGGACGAGGCCCTCGCTCTCGAGCCCGAGCACCTCTCCTGCTACGAGCTCGAGGCGAAGCCTGGAACCCGGTTCAGGCACGCCTATGGGGACGAGCTCGCCAGGCAGAGCGAGGCGATGGAGGACTACTTCGAGCGGGTGGTCGAGCGCTTGGTCGCGGCCGGATATCGCTGGTACGAGACGGCCAACTTCTGCCGGCCCGGACGCCAGTCGAGGCACAACCTGGGCTACTGGCTCGGACGCGACTACCTAGGACTCGGCATCGGTGCCGTCTCCACAGTCGAAGGGCTCCGGTGGCGGAACGCCCCGAACCTCGGCGGCTACCTCCGCGCGATCGAGGACGCACGGGCGCCGGCGAGAGAGCTCGAGCCGATCGACGGCGACATGCGCCGGCGGGAGCGGCTCATGCTCGGCCTCCGGCTCGACGAGCCGGTGCCGGTCGCGGACGTGGCGGGGGCGGTGAAGGAGGAGGCCCTCGAGCGGCTCGAGCGCCTTGGTCTCGCCGAGCGACGTCCGGGCGGTCTAATCCTGACGCGGCGCGGACGGTTTCTCGGAGGCGCCGTCACGGTCGAGCTGTTGGAAGAATCCCTGGAAATAACTACTCTTTAACGAACTATGGAGCTGCAGCCGAGCCCCAGGCTCACGACGCGCCAGGAGGAGATCCTCGCGCGCGTCGTCGAGGAATACGTCTCGACCGGAGCCCCGGTGGGGTCGAAGAAGCTGGTCGAGAGCGCGCACATCGAGGCGTCCGCGTCCACGGTTCGAAACGAGCTCGCGGTCCTCGAGGAGCAAGGGCTTCTCACACACCCGCACACCTCTGCGGGGCGCGTCCCGACCGAGATCGGCTACCGCTTTTACGTCGACCAGCTGCTCGAGCGCCTGGAGCCGAAGCCGGCCGAGCTCCTGCTCGATCTCTCCGACGCTCGCAGCCAGGTGGACTCGGCACTCCAGGCGACCACGGAGGCGCTCTCGCAGCTGACGCACCTGCTTGCGCTCGTCTCCGCTCCACCCCTGGAGGCGACCCAGGTCCACCACGTCGAGGTGCTCGTGCTCCAGCCTCAGCTCGTCATGGCGGTCGTGATCACGTCGACTGGCGGTGTCAGCAAGCGGCTGTTCGCCTTCGCGGAGCCGGTCGACCCGGGGCTCGCAGAGTGGGCCAGCGAGTACCTGAACGAGCGCCTGGCCGGTCTCCAGCTCCCGAGACTCCTGCGGAGCCGTTTCGACGAGGCCGACGTCGGCCCGCGCGAGCGCGCGTTCCTGGAAGAGCTCAGGCCTGCCTTTACCGACCTCGTCGGGACCGGGGAGCAGACCCTCTACGTGGGAGGCGCGGCCGGGCTCCTGGACGAGTTTCGCGCGGACGACCTGCACGCCTACCGGCGACTCCTCGAGGTTCTGGAACAGCGGGCGGCCCTGCTCGAGCTCATGCGTGCAAGCCTCCTGTCGAAGCGCCCGTTCGTGCGCATGGGGGCGGAGCTCGCGGATCCGGCGCTCCTGAGCGTCTCGCTCGTGAGCGCGCCGTACGGGCTGCGGCATCGGAACCTCGGGACCGTCAGCCTCCTCGGCCCGACGCGGATGGACTACGTCAAGGCGATCGATGCCGTGCGGTCTGCCGCGCACGAGCTCTCCCGCTTCGTCGAGGAGATGTACGAGAAGTAGATCGTGGTGGCGCGCCGGGCGACCGGGAAGGCCGTCAGTAACCTACGAGTGTGGCGACCGCAAGACGTGATTACTACGAGGTTCTGGGCGTTTCCCGCGGGGCCGGGGAGCGGGAGATCAAGAAAGCGTTCCGAAGCCTGGCGCGGGAGCTCCACCCCGAT
>DASQGA010000203.1:0-2258 GCA_035632855.1 Gaiellaceae bacterium
AAGCCGCAGCGGGAAGCCGTGTTGGGGCGGCAGGTCCTGCCCGTTGATCGAATAGGCGAGCAGCACTTCCTCACGCAGTGCGTCCGCGACCGGCAGGCTCCGCGCGTAGAGCTGCTCGACGTCACCCTGGATTCCGCGATCGAGGCCGGTGAAGACGACTTCGATTGCTTCCGCCAGCACGCCCGCCTCCTCCAGGAGGGGCGCGAGCGGGGTCCCGGTCCACTCCGCGGTGCCGACTGCCTCCATGAGCCAGGGCATGCTGTGCGCGCGAGGCGAGAGGAGCGCGCGCCCGTTCCCGGCGCACTCGAGTGTCACGGCGAGCGTGCGAGACGGCCGTTCCTTCAGCTCCTCGAGCCGGAGTGTCAGGGGCCGCTCCACCTCGCCCTCGATTTCGAGCCGCCACGAGTGCGCATCGACCAGCGGGATGTCGAAGTGGGTCAGCAGGTAGTGCAGACCCACAGGCGTGACTGGATGGCGGAGCGCCTCGAGTGGGAGCGCGTGATTTCGGGCCGCGAGCTGAAGCTCTTCGAGCGTGATGCCGGCGCTCATTGCAACCACAACTCTCTCACACGGAGCCCGAGCTCCCTGGATGGTGAGGGCGGCGACGGGACAAGCGTGGCCAGCCCGAACTCCGCGTGAGGTAGACGCCCAGCAGGCAGAGAACACCTCCGAGGAAGGCGAGTGCCGGCGGCGTCTCGCCGAGGAACGCCCAGCCGAGCGCGACGGCCAGTGGCGGCACGAGATACGTCGTCGTCCCCATGCGCCCTGCGCTTGTTCGCGCGAGTGCGTACGCCCACGTGCTGAAGCCGAGCGCGGTCGGAAAGACACCGAGGTAGACAGCCCAGGCGATCGTGGCTCCGTCCGCCCGCTCCACTTCCCGGACGAGAGTCGGAGCGAACGGCAGGCAGGCGACGGCGCCGATCGTGCATGCGATCCAGGTCAGCTTGAGCCCCGACGCACGTGCCAGCAGAGGCTTCTGCGCGACGACCCCGCCCGCGTACGCCACTGCCGCCGCGAGACACAGAACCGCTCCCCAGCCGGCCGTGACGCTCTCCTCGGACGTCGCGAGCCCGATCACGACCACGCCGGCGAACGCCACCGCGCAGCCCGCGAGCAGCATGCGCGGGAAGCCCTCGCCCAGCAGGAGCCCGGCGAGGAGCGCGATCAGCACCGGCCCGATGTTCACCAGCATGGCCGCGGTCCCGGCGTCCACGCGCTGCTCGGCCTCGTTCAGCATGACGTTGTAGGCGCCGAACCAGAGCAACCCGAACACGAGCAACCCGGGGATGTCGCGTCTGGTCGGCAACGGGTCCCGGCGAGCGAGACCCACGACGAGCAGGCCGAGAGCGACGCTGCCGATTGTGAGTCGGAGCAGGGTCAGCGGGCCAGCGGAAAGATCCTCTCCCGCCGCGCGGATGCCGACGAACGCAGAGGCCCAGAGCGCAACGGTGACGAGCGCAGCACCGAGCGCCCGACCGTCGTCGCTTCGAGCCCGGGCTGCGGGGAGGGACAGCGATTCGCTGACACGCACAGGCTGAAACGTGCCTGGGCGAGCCAGTGTGAGGTCGAGGGAGCTAGGCGAGGGCCGCGTAGAGAAGAGGGATCTCTTCGGCGGGCACCGGCCGGCTGAAGAGGAACCCCTGGCCGAGCTCGCAGCCGCGTTCGAGGACGAAGCGACGTTGCTCCTCCGTCTCGATTCCTTCGGCGAGGGGGGAGAGGCCGAGGCTGCCGGCGAGCTGGATCATCGACGTCACGAGGACGGCGGAATTCGGATCGTCCGGAAGGCCGCTCACGAAGGAACGATCGATCTTCAACGTCGTGACGCGCATCTGGCTGAGGCGTCCGAGCGAGGAGTGTCCTGTGCCGAAATCGTCAATGGCCAGCTTGAGGCCCCGCTCGTGGAGCTCGGCCAGTACGGGTGCCATGGCGCCTCCGCGTTCCTCCATGACGGCCGATTCGGTGATCTCGATCATGAGCCGGTTGGCGTTCAGCCCGAATGACTCGATCGTCCCGAGGACATGTCGCATGGCGGTCGGCTGCCAGAACGATGCCGGCAGGTTGACGGAGACGAACAGATCGAGCCCTTCCGCCCGCCAGGCGGCGGCTTGACGGCAAGCCTGCTCGACGACCCAGTCGCTCATCGGTCCGATCAGCCCCGTCCGCTCGGCCAGGGGGATGAAGTCGTTCGGCTGGACGAGGCCCCGCTCGCCGTCGCACCATCGAATGAGCGCTTCGACTCCGACGATGTTCCCGTCCTT
>DASQGA010000204.1:0-8325 GCA_035632855.1 Gaiellaceae bacterium
TCACGCCGCCACCTCGGTCCGCGTTCGCTCGTGCACGAGCTCGACGATGCGGCCCAGATCGGCCGGATCGGTCGCCGGCAGGACGCCGTGGCCCAGGTTGAAGATGTGCCCCGGGCGTCCGTCAACGGCATCGAGGATGGCGTGCGCTCCGCGCTCGACACGCTCCCAGCTCCCGAGCAGGAGCGTCGGGTCGAGATTTCCCTGGACGGCCCGATCGTGGCCGGCGAGATCCCAGCCTCGGTCGATGGGGATCCGCCAGTCGATCCCGATCACGTCGCCGCCTGCCTCGGCCATGTCCTCGAGCAGGTGCGTCGTGCCGGTGCCGAAGTGGATCGTCGGGACGTCCAGCGTCTCCAGGATGCGAGCCGAGTAGGGCGCCACGAACTCCCGATAGTCGTCGACCGAGAGGTGGCCCACCCAGGAGTCGAAGAGCTGGATTACGTCTGCGCCGGCCCGGACTTTGCCGGCGAGGTAGGAGACGGAGGTCTCGGTGAGCTTCTCCATGAGCGCGTGCCACACCCCTGGCGCTCCGTACATGCACTGCTTCGTCTTCAGGAACTCGCGGGTCGGCTTTCCCTCGATCAGGTAGCCGGCCACGGTGAACGGGCCGCCGCAAAACCCGATCAGGGCTCGCTCGGGTTCGAGCTCGGCGCGAACGAGGCGTACCGCCTCGAGGATGAACGGCACCGACTCCTCCGGCTCGGGTACTCCGAGCCGCGTCACATCGGCCATGGACTCGATCGGCTCGGCGATCACCGGGCCGAGGTTCTCGACCAGCTCGACGTCGACGCCCATCCCGATCACCGGCAGCATGATGTCGGCGAACATCACAGCCGCATCGACGCCGTGTGCGCGCACCGGCTGGAGGGTCACCTCGGCGCAGAGCTCCGGCCTGCGGCAGACCTCGAAGAGGTTGTGGCGCTTGCGAATCTCCCGGTATTCGGGAAGCGAGCGACCGGCCTGGCGCATGAACCAGACTGGAGTCCGCTCGACGGGTACCCGCCGGGCGGCACGCACGAGGAGCGGGTCGGCAGCCACGCGTCTAGCGTAGCCCCGCCGTTACTGGCGGCCGAGGATGAGCGCGATGTGCGCGCCCTGGAGGTCTGCCGCGCGCATACCGTCGAGCGGAACGACACGCTTCACCCGCACGTCCTTGCCGAGGCGAATCGCCTCCCCCTTGTAACCCGGGCGGTACATCACGAGCGAGCGGCCAAAATCGGGCCGCGGAGCGTTCGCAGTGCCGGCGACCAAATAGCGGAGGCTCTGCACGACACCGGCGGCTTCGTCTGCAGCGCCCTGGATGCCGTTGCCGTTCAGCACGATGACCGAGGTCTCGTTGCGTTCCAGCCGGGCGACCGGCGCCGGCGTCTGCTTCTTGACCGGATTGGCGGCCGGGGTGGAGGCTTCGACGTTTGCAGCCTTCTTGCCCGGGGTCACGGCCGCCACGATGTCGGCGTCGTTGGAGAACGGCTTCGCGAACGCGGCCAGGATGACGACTACGAGGAGGACGAGCTCGAGTGCGGCAACGCCTGCTGCGACGATGGCAGCCGAGCGCCAGATGCCGGGAGCGGAAAGGGAGGCTGGATGTTCCACGGGGCGGCTATTTCGCGCCCGCTCGTTCCTCTCCTTCTCCATGAACCGAATCCCAGGTGCGCGCCAGCCCGTCCTCGAGTGAGACCTCCGCGCGGAAGCCGAGCTCGCTCCCGGCTCGGGCCGGGTCAAGCACGCTGCGGGCGAGTTCCCCGAGGCGCGCGTCCGCAAACTCGGGCTCGAGCTCGGACCCGCTCACCAGGCGGCATGCCTCATAGAGCTCCACGACCGAAGTCTCGCGCCCGGTCCCCACGTTGAAGACACCCCGGCCGGCCTTTCCCGCCGCGTGGAGGGTGGCCTGGACGACGTCGCCCACGTAGACGTAGTCGCGCGTCTGGCTCCCATTCCCGAAGATCCGCGGCCGTTCGCCCGAGGCGATGCGTCCGAAGAAGATCGCGACGACACCCGCCTCGCCGTGTGGATCCTGCCTCGGCCCGTAGACGTTCGCGTACCGAAGTGCGACGTGCTGCGTCCCGTACAGGCGGTTGTAGGTGCGGAGGTATTCCTCGCCCGCAAGCTTCGAGGTTCCGTACGGAGAGATCGGCTGGAGTGCCGAGTCCTCGTCTGCCGGGCGATCGCACTCGCCGTAGATCGCACCGCCGGTCGAGGAGAAGACCACCTGCGTGCCGCGCGCGCGCGCCGCCTCGAGCACTCCGATCGTCCCGAGGACGTTGACGTCGCCGTCGAAGACGGGCTCCTCGACCGACCGGCGCACGTCGACCTGCGCCGCGAGATGGAAACAGACGTCAGGCTTCGCTTCGCGGAACGTCTCGCCGAGCACCGTCCCATCGCGGATGTCCCCGACGACCAGCTCGGCCCCCTCGTTGACCCGCTCCCGCTTGCCAGTCGCGAGGCTGTCGACCGCGACGACCTCGTCACCGTGCGCCACGAGCGCGTCGACGAGGTGCGACCCGATGAAGCCCGCGCCGCCTGTGACAATCGCCCGCACGTCCTCGTATCCTAGGGCGGCTCAATGTTCATCAGCTTTGAAGGCGTCGACGGATCGGGCAAGACGACCCAGGTGGCACTGCTCGCCGCCGCGCTCCGGGGAGAAGGGCGCGATGTCGTCGCCACCCGGGAGCCGGGCGGGACTGCCGCCGGCGAGCTGATCCGCGAGCTCCTGCTCGAAGGCGGCGAGATCGCGCCGTGGACCGAGGCAGCCCTCTTCGCCGCCGCTCGCGCCCAGCTCGTGGATGAGGTGATCCGGCCCGCGCTCGCCCGCGGCGCCGACGTGATCTGCGACCGCTACATCGACTCGTCCCTCGCTTACCAGGGGCTGGCTCGCGGCCTCGGTGTCGAGCGCGTACTCGAGCTGAATCTGCTGGCGACCGCGGGCCTGCTCCCCGACCGGACGTTCTTCCTCGCGATCCCACCCGAGGACACGGCCGGACGCAGGGACGCGCAGCCGGACCGGATCGAGCGAGAGGGTGGCGAATTCGCCGCCATCGTCGACCAGGGCTACCGGGAGCTGGCGGCGATCTTCGCGCAGCGCCTGGTCACCATCGATGCGACGATGCCCGCCAGCGACATTTCGAGGGAGGTGCGTGGACAGCTTCGAGACCTTGCCTGAACAGGAGGACGCGAAGCGCCTCCTGCGAGCAGCCCTCGCAGAGGGGCCCGCTCACGCGTACCTGTTCCACGGGCCGCCCGGATCGGGCAAGCGTCGCGCAGCCCTTCTCTTCGCGGGTGCCTTGATCGGAGACTCCGACCGGGTCGTCCGGCGCGCGCACCCCGACCTCTACGTCCTAGAGCCGCTCGGCGACCAGATTCGGATCGATCCGATTCGCGAGCTGCGCCGTGACCTGCACATGCGTCCGTTCGAAGCTGACCGGCGCGTCTACCTCGTCCTCGGTGCGCACGCGATGAACGAGGATGCCGCCGATGCACTCCTGAAGGACCTCGAGGAGCCGCCCGACTACGCCGTCATCGTCCTCGTCGCCGACGAGCTTGGCCCGCTACCCGACACGCTCCGTTCGCGGTGCCAGCCGGTGAGCTTCCGGCGGCTCTCGCAGCGCGCGATCAAGTCGCACCTCGCCGCGCGGGGGCTCGAGGGCGGCGAGCTCGAGCTGGCAGCGCGCGTCGCGGCCGGACGGCTCGATCGAGCCGAGCGCCTCCTCGCCGAAAAGCCGCGCGCCCGGCGCGCGGCGGTGATCGAGCTAGCCCGCTCGGTCTACCTCGAGTCCGGGTTCGACGCGGTGCGTGCCGCCAAGCAGGTCACCGACCTCTCGCACGCGCGGGGAACGGAGGTACGGAAGGCGGCGACCGAGGCTGCGACGGGCGCCGAGACGGAGCGCGAGCTCGAGCAGCGGCTCAAGCGGGCAGAGCGCGGGGCGGAGCGCGAGGAGATCATGGACGCCCTGGACGTTCTCGCGAGCTGGTACCGCGACCTCGTCGTGATTGCCGCCGGCGCGGAGCCGGCCGTCCTCAACTGCGACCGGCTCGAGGACCTCACCCGGGAAGGAGAGCCGGGGCGGTCGAGCCCTGCCGAGCTAGCGGCCGGAAGGGTGCACGAGACCCGCCGGTCCTTCGGCGAGTACAACGTTCAGGCGGGACTTGCGCTCGAGGCCCTCTTCATCAAGCTGCGAAGAGACATGACCGGCGCTTTCGGAACGGTGGGGTAGTGGCTCGCGCCGAGAAGGCCACCGGCGGGGCCGTGGGCGGCGTCTTCTCGCCCGGGGGCAGGGTGTACTCGTTCGATCCGGCCGGGCTCGAGCTCGCGTGGAACGAAAAGGTCATTTGCCAGACGTCGAGGGGCCAGGAGTACGGGCGCGTCGTGAAGCCGAACCACCCGCTCGAAGAGCCCCCCGCGAACCCGCTCAAGCGCGTCGTCCGCCGGGCGACGGATCAGGACCGGGAGACGGTCCGCACCAACCAGATCGAGTCCAAGAAGGCCATGCTCGTCTTCCGCGAGCTCCTGAGGCGCGAGCAGGTCGACCTGAAGCCGATCTCGGCCGAGCTGGTCTTCGACGGCTCCCGGGTCGTCTTCGCCTATGAGTCCGAGGCGCGGCCCGATGTCCGCTCGCTCCAGGTGGCCCTCCGGGACCGGCTGCACAAGCGGATCGAGCTTCGGTCAGTCGGCCCCCGCGAGGCTGCACGCGTCTGCGGCGACCACGGCCTGTGCGGGACGAAGCACTGCTGCCAGCGGTTCCCCTCCCACGAGCAGCCGATCACCCTCCGGATGGCCAAGGACCAGGACATGCCCATGAGCTCAGGTCGGATCACGGGACTCTGCGGCCGCCTCCGTTGTTGTCTCGCGTTCGAGCACCCGGTCTATCGCAGCTTCCGCGACCGCGCCCCCAGGGTGGGGGGGCGAGTCGAGACTCCGCTAGGCTCCGGACTCGTGACCGGCTACGCGGTCTTGAAGGACACGTGCAGCGTCGATCTCGAGGATACGAGGAGCGTCGACATCCCGATCGACGACTGCAAGGAGCTCGTGTGAGGGCAGTCGTCGTTGCCGTCTCGGTGGCAGCGCTCCTCAGCGGCTACAGCGAGGCCGCCATTGTGAGCGAGCCGTCGAGCCTTGGCGCGAAACGGCCGGCCCCGGTGCGAGTCGTGGCGGCCGGTGACATCGCGACCTGCGGCGAATCGCATGACACGGCGACAGGGAATCTCGTTCGCGCTCTCGCTCCACGTGCCGTTCTGACGCTCGGGGATAACGCGTACGACGAGGGTAGCCTCGCGCAGTTCGCCTGCTATGACGCCGCCTGGGGAAGCTTCCGCGGCCGCACCTTCCCGTCGCCGGGCAACCACGACTACGGGACGAGCGGTGCCGCCGGGTACTTCGAGTACTTCGGCTCACGCGCTCCGGCCCCGTACTACAGCTTCAACCTCGGCGCCTGGCACCTGGTCTCCCTGAACTCCGAGGTCGACCACGGCGAGGGATCCGAGCAGGTCCGCTGGCTTCGCGCCGATCTGCGTGCCGACCGGCACCGCTGCGAGCTGCTCTACTGGCACCGGCCGCGCTGGTCCGGGGGCCGCCATGGCTCCGATCCGGGCGTCCAGCCGTTCTGGCAAGCAGCCTACGACCGCCGCGTCGAGCTCGTCCTCACCGGCCACGACCACAACTACCAGCGCTTCGCAAAGCAGGACGCAGAGGGCCGGCGGAGTGATGTGCGCGGGGTGCGGCACATCGTCGTCGGAACCGGCGGCAGAGGCCTCTATTCAACCGGATCGATCGCGAACCGCCGTGCGGCGAACACGGCGAACCACGGCGTGCTCGCGCTCGTTCTGCGTTGGCGAAGCTACGACACGAGGTTCGTCCCCGTGGGGAGCTCGAGCTACCGGGACAGGCTCAGGAAGGCCGCCTGCGCTTAGACCCAGAGCTCCTGGAGGCGAAGAAGCCGCTGGCTATACTGGCCTCCCCGCCGACGTAGCTCAGCTGGTAGAGCACTTCACTCGTAATGAAGGGGTCGGGAGTTCGAGTCTCCCCGTCGGCTTCTGAGGTCGAGGAAGCCCCTGCATAATGGGAATTCGTGTTGTCTCGGTAGACGCGGAGAACACTTCACTGGGAATGATGTGCTCTGTCATCGCGTGTCACTCGCGGGTTCAGAGTAGGTCCCGACGGCGGACACGACGGTAAGAGCGAGCAGCTCGTGATCCCCGGTTCGAATCCACGCGCCGCCAACTCGAGCGCGTGCTCCGGATCTACATCGAGCGTTACAACCGCCACCTGCCGCACCCGAGCCCTTGGCCTGCGATCGCCCGTCCCACAAGGCGTCGTGCCGACTCACGTGATCCGCTCCTGCCGAGGCTTGACCGCCGCGACCTGCTTCGCGGCCTTCTCCACGAATACGCGCTCGCCGCGTGACGGACGAGTTTTCTGCACCCCACACGCTGCCCGCTCGCGCTCCTGGGCGCAGGGATAGGCGTAGGCCCACGTCTCGAGGAGCGTGCGGATGAAACGCTCCACCTTGCCGTTCGTCCGTGACCGGTAGGGGCGCGTGCGCTTCGCTCTGATCCCGCGGGCCGCGCGGGCATCCTCCCAGCGGCGCTTGAAGCCGGTTTAGACGCAGTCGCTCAGGCGCTGCGCCTCGGGCAGCGATGCGAGCGTCTTGAGCGTGTCGTTCTCGATCTGCCGAATCCGCTCGTGAGTGACGCCGAAGGTGCGCCCCACCTCGTCGAGCGTTCGCGGCTGACCGCCATGTAGGCCGAAGCGGAGCTCGATAACCCGGCGCTCGCGTTCCGGCAGCTGGGCGAGCGCGTAGTCGATGTCCTCGCCTCGTAGCGAGACCGCGGTCATGTCCAGGGGCGACTCGGCGAGCTTATCTTCGACAAAGTCACCTAGTCTTGCGTCCTCCTTTTCGCCGATCGGCTTCTCGAGCGAGACCGGAAATTGCGCCATGCGCAAGATCTCCCGCACCTGTTCGGCTGTCAGCTCGAGCTCCTCGGCGATCTCGTCGGGACGCGGCTCGCGGCCGAGCCGCTGGACGAGCTGCCGCTGAATGTGGACGACCTTGTTCAGCCTCTCGACCATGTGGATCGGGATGCGGATCGTCCGCGCTTTGTCGGCGACCGCGCGCGTCACTGCCTGCCGGATCCACCAGGTCGCGTAGGTCGAGAACTTGAGGCCCCTGCGGTAGTCGAACTTCTCGACCGCGCGGATCAACCCGAACGAGCCTTCCTGGATCAGGTCGAGGAACGAGAGGCCGCGGCCGACGTGCGGCTTCGCGATCGAGACGACCAGCCGGAGATTGGCCTCGATCATCTGCGTCTTCGCCGCCACGTCCCCACGCTCGACACGCTTCGCCAGGCAGACCTCCTGGTCGACCCTCAGCAGCGGCACCTTCCCGATCTCGCGCAAGTAGAGGCGCAGCGAGTCGAGCGACGGCTCGACGTTCAGGTCGAGCTTCGGCGGCTCCTTCGCGTCGTCTGGGAGCGCGGGCTGCTCGTGCGGCGGCTGCTTGTGCTGCTCCCCCTCGACCAGCTCGATCGAACATTCGACCAGGTAGGTGTAGAAGTCCTCGATCTGCTCCGGCTTCAGCTCGACGTCCTCAAGCCCGGCAGCGATCTCGTCGTAGGTCAGAAACCCCTTCTCAAGACCATCCGCGACGAGCCGCTGCAGTTCCTCGGCGTCGAAAGCACCCTCTCCCGCCCAGCGCTCGGCGCCGAGAAACCGTGCGCGTTGTCCGGGTCCGATCTCCCGGTCGGCGAAGCCGAGCCCGGGGTCCGGGGACTGCATCATCGGCACATTACGGCCACACGGAGCGAAGGTTCGAGCTGCGCCATCGCGCCCGCCCGTGCGCTACCTCCGGAGCCATCGACACGTCGACGGCAACGCGCTTGCCGTTCTGCATAGTCGCAGTCAGCCGCACCGCGCGGCGGGGGCAACGGCCGCCCGGAGCCTCACCGGGAAGGAAGCCGCTCCGATGCACAGAGATCCGCTCCCCCTCCTTGGTGAAGATGAAGCCGAATCCTCCGCCTGGTTGAACGAAAGCATCGTGCCGTTCACGGCTTCGCCGGCGTGTCAGAGAAGGGTCGCCCCACGCTCGCTTCCGACACATCGGGCAGGCCGTGAGCGCACCCGTCATGCTGATCCCATACCCACACGCGCTGCAGCGGAACTGCGCGGTACCTCGTTGGCGCTTCGGACGGACGCCCCACCTCCATCTCCGAACGGATAAGGCGAGCGCCCTCGCGCGGACCGTATTCGCCCGTGGTGTCTCCCCACTCTAGCTGCCGAGTTGCAAACGTCCGCGCGAGAGCCGTGCGAGGCGGGGCTGGCTCCGCCATCTCCTT
>DASQGA010000205.1:0-1815 GCA_035632855.1 Gaiellaceae bacterium
GGGCTGGCGGTTCGCGGTCGGGTTCGTGCTGCTCCTCCTGGTCCACGAGCTGGGACACGTGCTCGAGCTCCGGCATCAGGGCATCCCGGCGTCGGCGCCTCTCTTCATTCCGTTCCTGGGCGCCGTGGTCGGCATGAAGCAGCTGCCTGACGATGCCTGGCGAGAAGCCAGGGTCGCCCTTGCGGGGCCCATTCTCGGGAGCCTCGGTGCGGCCGGCGTCTGGGCCGCGGGCGAGGCGATCGACTCCCAGCTCCTCGTCGCGCTCGCCTTCACCGGCTTCTTCCTGAACCTGTTCAACCTCCTGCCGATCGTGCCGCTGGACGGCGGCCGGGCCGTCGGCGCGCTCCACCCGGCTATCTGGGGACTCGGGCTCGTGGGCCTGCTCGGGCTGACACTGCTCGCGCCGAACCCGATCCTGCTCCTCATCCTGGTCGTCGGCGGGCTCGAGCTCTGGCGCCGCTGGCGCGCCCGGGACACGGAGGAGTCGCGCGCCTACTACCGGGTCAAGCCCTGGCAGCGAGTCGCAACCGGCGTGACTTACATCGGACTGGCGGTCCTCCTCGCGCTCGCGATGAGCGCCACGCACGTGGAGCGGACGTTCTGATGGACGATCGGCGGATCCTGGACAGTCAGGACGGCGCGGAGCGCCGCAATGTCGACGAGATCGCAGACGAGTTCTTCACCGGGTTCACGACCGCCGCGCAGATCCCGAGCCCCGCGGTCACGATCTTCGGCTCGGCCCGGGTGGGTGAGGATCATCGGGCCTACCGGGACGCTCGCGAGGTCGCCCGCCTCTTCGGAGAAGCCGGGTTCACGGTGATCACCGGTGGCGGCCCGGGCGTCATGGAGGCAGCGAACCGCGGCGCGCAGGAAGGCGGCGGGGTCTCGGTCGGCTTCAACATCGAGCTCTTGCACGAGCAGTACTCGAACCCGTACCTGGACGTCAGTCTCACCTTCAAGCACTTCTACGTGCGAAAGACGATGTTCGTGAAGCCGGCCGAGGGCTTCGTCATCTTCCCCGGCGGCTTCGGAACGCTCGACGAGCTGTTCGAGGCCCTGACGCTCATCCAGACCGGGAAGGTTCGCCACTTCCCGGTCGTCCTCTTCGACTCGGGCTACTGGGACGGTCTCGTCGACTGGATCAACGGCCCGCTCCTCGAGGAGGAGATGATCTCCCCCGAGGATCTCGACCTTCTCCATGTGACGGACGACACCGAAGAGGCCGTCGCGACGGTCGTCGACTGCCACCGAGAGCGCTGTTCCGAAGTTCCCGCCGAGCCCGAGAAGGCCGACGCTCAGTAGCTATTAACGCAGGCGCTCGATGAGTCGCCAGGCGGTTGGCAGCAGCGCGCCGGCGAGGTAGAGCTTGAGAAGATCGCCGACCACGAACGGGTAGAGCCCTGCCTCGAGCGTGCCCTCGAGATCCGTGTCCGCCACGTGCGCCAGCCAAGGCAACCCGAACAGGTAAATGACGACGTTCCCGGTCAGCATGGCCGCGATCGACGATGGGATCCGGCGATCCCACTGTCGCTCGGCGAGCCAGCCGGTCAGGGCCGCGGCGACGAGGAACCCGAAGAGGTAGCCGCCGGTCGCCCCGGTCAAGACGTCCCAGCCGTGTTTCTGCTCCGCGTAGACGGGGGCACCGACGAGACCGACGCCGAGATAAAGCGCGAGGCTCGCGGTCCCGAGCGTGGCGCCGAGTCCTGCACCGACAAGGACGACCGCGAACGTCTGGCCGGTGATCGGAACCGGCGTGAACGGAAGCGGTATGGAGATCTGCGCGGCCAGAGCCACGAGCCCGGCGCCGGCCACGAC
>DASQGA010000206.1:0-1612 GCA_035632855.1 Gaiellaceae bacterium
CCAGGCCTCGGCTCTCCGCCGGGGTGAGCGAGCGCTAGTCGTGGTCGACGAGCAGCTGTCCGAAGCAGGCTCGCAGCTCCTCGCAGCTGCTCGCGACGCCGGCGCCGAGCCCGAGCTCCACCTCTGGGCCGGCGAGCGCCCGCTTACCCGGGTGCCCCCGGCGATGCTCGAGGCCGCCCAGCGGGCGGACGTCCTTTTCTCGCTTCAGCAGGAGCCGAGGGGCGACGAGGCATCGCTCCGCTTCGAGCTGAATGAGACAACGCTCCGCCGCGGAGGTCGCGGCCTCTTTCTCGGGTTCGTCGACGCCACGCTTCTGGCGGAGGAGCTCTCGCTGCCCGCACCAGATCTGGCGGCGGTCGCGGAAGGCCTGCTCGCTCAGGTTCGGGGCGCCGACTCCATGCGGCTCCGCAACCCTGCCGGCACCGACCTCTTGTTCCGGGTCACCGGCCGGCCGTGGCTGACCGATGCACGCCCACTCCAGGCCGGTGAGTACGGCAACTACCCTGGCGGGGAGATTTTCGTCGCGCCGCTCGAGGACTCGGCGGATGGCATTCTCGTCGCCGATCTCACGGTCCCGTACACGGTCGAGGGCCTCGTCGACGAGCCGGTGATCCTCCGGTTCGAAGCAGGCCGCGTGACCTCGATCGAGGGCGGGCGAGCCGCTTCGATGCTGCAGGACCTGGTCGAGGAGGCGGGGAGCGGAGGCGATGTGATCGCTGAGCTCGGGATCGGTCTCAACCCGACCGTCAGGCCACGCGGACACGTGATGCTGGACGAGAAGGCAGCCGGCACCGCGCACGTCGCGATCGGTCGGAACACGGGCTCGTACGGAGGCGCGAACGAGTCCTCGATCCACGTCGACTGCATCCTCTCCTCGCCTGAGATCGAGGTCGACGGCCGCGCACTCGATCTGCCAGCCTGACGCCGGCTTCCGCGAAGCAGCGCGAAAGCTGACGGCTACGATGAGTCTATGAGCCAGCTGACGCCGGAGCAGGAGCGCGAGCGGGAGCTCGCCTGGACCGACGAGGAGCTCCGAGGGTACGAGCCGATCCATCCCGGGAGCCGCTGGCGCGAGATCGCGAAGAAGGTCTGGGCGCCGATCGCAGCCGTCGGCTTCCTGCTCTTCAAGTTCAAGGCGATCGCACTTGCGATCTTCAAGTTCAAGATCTTCGTCACCTCGGCGTCGATGCTCGTCTCCGTGGCCGCCTACGCCTGGATCTGGGGCTGGCGGTTCGCGGTCGGGTTCGTGCTGCTCCTCCTGGTCCACGAGCTGGGACACGTGCTCGAGCTCCGGCATCAGGGCATCCCGGCGTCGGCGCCTCTCTTCATTCCGTTCCTAGGCGCCGTGGTCGGCATGAAGCAGCTGCCTGACGATGCGTGGCGAGAAGCCAGGGTTGCCCTTGCGGGGCCCATTCTCGGAAGCCTCGGTGCGGCCGGCGTCTGGGCCGCGGGCGAGGCGATCGACTCCCAGCTCCTCGTCGCGCTCGCCTTCACCGGGTTCTTCCTGAACCTGTTCAACCTCCTGCCGATCGTGCCGCTGGACGGCGGCCGGGCCGTCGGCGCGCTCCACCCGGCTATCTGGGGACTCGGGCTCGTGGGCCTGCTCGGGCTG
>DASQGA010000207.1:0-3481 GCA_035632855.1 Gaiellaceae bacterium
CCTGAGTCCCTCGGGCCGGAGGCCGTGCCGGGGCCTCCTGGCCCGCCGCCGATGTCTTCCGGTGGAGGCGGCGGCACGATCGTGATGTTCCAATCGCTCGTCACGACGCGGCTCCCGTCGCTGTACGTGTCGGTTTGCACCACCGGTCCGAGGTGGCCGATCCGCGGGTTCCGGAATCTGACGACGATCTCATCGTTCGCCAGCGCGTCCTGGACAGCCGCGAGCGAGTCCGCCAGGTATGTGCTCGTGGTCGCGCTCGCCGTGTAGACGCCGCACAGGTACTCATCGTTCGTCTCAATGGCGTTCTCGAGGCGGAACCGGAGCCGTGCGACGCCGTTCGCGGCGTTGCCAGTGATGTCGACCGTGAAGCGCGGCGTGGTGGTGACCAGGATGTTCTGGCAGTTGAACCCCGTACCGCTCACCGTCCCGCTCAGATCCCAGTCGGGAGGGCTCGTGTAGACGCCGTGACCGACGCCGCTCACGAAGCCGAAGCCGTCGACACGGAAGGAGTAGGTGAAGCGACCGTTGTAGGTACTTCGGTTGTTCAGGGAATTGTCCGCGCTGGCAGTGTTCGTGTGCCGAATCTGCATCCCGGTCGCCACTCCGGTGAAGGGTCCGTAGAAGGCCGAAGCCCCCATGGGCACCGCGAGCACAAGCAGAGCAGCCGCTATCAGAGCGCGTCCCGTTCGCCGCATGTGCGGGAAGGTACGACGTTTGGGCCCGCGATTCAAGAGGGCGGCAGGAACGTCCGGACCCACCCCTAACCTCACGTCGTGAGAGTCCTCGGCATCGATCCGGGTACGGCGGCATGCGGATACGGCATCGTTCAGGTAGACGGCGGGCGCCTCAGGGGCGTCGACCATGGCTGGTGGAAAACACCTGCAGGAGACCCCATCGAGTTACGGCTGAAAGTGATCCACG
Organism: Gaiellaceae bacterium; assembly: GCA_035632855.1. GTDB lineage: Bacteria > Actinomycetota > Thermoleophilia > Gaiellales > Gaiellaceae > DASQGA01. Next base: position 922 of record DASQGA010000207.1, read on the forward strand.
ACGGAGTCACCGACCTGATCGCCGAGCACGAGCCGGACGCGGTCGTGCTCGAGGAGTCGTTCGTCGGCGCAAACGCCCGCATCGCTCTCTCCGTCGGGCAGGCGCGAGGCGCCGTACTGGTCGCGTGCGCCCAGGCCGAGGTGTTCTGCCTCGAGTACCCACCCGCGTCGGTGAAGCAGGCGGTCTGCGGCTACGGCCGGGCCGACAAGGGCCAGGTGCAGCGGATGGTGAAGGCGATCCTCGGGATGGCTGAGGCGCCGACGCCGAGCCACGCAGCCGATGCGCTGGCCGTCGCGATCTGCCACGCGCTCGCGCCGCCCCTGGCGGCACTGGCGGGAGCAACCAGATGATCTCGCGGCTACGCGGCAAGCCGGTGGCCTCTGACGCCGAGGGGCTCGTCCTCGACGTCGGCGGCGTCGGCTACCGGATCGCGGCGACCCCGAGCGCCGTCCGGAAGGCCGAGGGAGCCGAGGAGACCGTGATCGAGACGCACCTACACGTGCGCGAGGACGCGCTCCAGCTCTACGGTTTCGCGAGCACCGAGGAGCGAGAGCTCTTCGAGCACCTCCTGTCTGTCTCCGGAGTCGGTCCGAAGGTCGCCCTCGCGATCGTCTCCGGCTATTCCCCGGGCGAGCTTCGCCGGGCCATCGTTCGAGAGGACGACGCCCTCTTCCAGAGCATCCCGGGAATCGGCAAGAAGACCGCCCAGCGGGTCGTCCTCGAGCTCAGGGAGAAGATCTCCACGCTCGTCGTCGTGGAGGCGCCGCACCTCGGAGCGGGGGACGGGCACGTGGTCGCCCGCGACGCGCTCGTCGAGCTCGGATACACAGCCGCGGAGGCCGAGCAGCGGCTCGCCGACACCGATCCCGAGCTCTCGCCGGCGGAACGCGTCCGGCAGGCGCTCAGGGCCGCATGAGCGCTGCCGAGCGGGTCACCGCGCCCGTGCTCGCTCCGGGCGACGACGAGCTCGACGGCTCGCTACGCCCTCGCCGGCTCGAGGACTTCGTCGGCCAGGAGCGGGTCAAGGAGCAGCTCACGATCTCGCTGGAAGCCGCGAAGGCGCGCGGCGAGGCTCTCGACCATGTCCTTCTCGCCGGCCCGCCCGGGCTCGGCAAGACGAGCCTCGCCTTCATCATCCGCGAGGAGCTCGGCGTCGGCATCCGTTGCCTCGCCGGCCCTGCACTCGAGCGGAAGGGGGACATGGCGGCGATTCTCACCTCGCTAGAGCCGCACGACGTCCTTTTCGTAGACGAGATCCACCGCCTGAACAGGGCCGTCGAGGAGATCCTCTACCCGGCACTCGAGGACTTCCGGCTGGACATCATCGTCGGCCAGGGTCCGGCCGCCAGAACCCTCACCCTCGATCTCCCGGCCTTCACCCTGGTCGGCGCGACCACGCGGACGGGGCTTCTGACGACGCCGCTCCGAGACCGGTTCGGCATCACCTACCGCCTGGACCTCTACACGGGAGAGGAGCTCGCACGGATCGTCCGGCGTTCCGCCCGGATTATCGGCGTCGAGATCGCCGACGAGGCCGCGGACGAGATCGCCCGCCGCGCGCGCGGTACGCCGAGGGTCGCGAACCGGATCCTGCGACGCGTGCGCGACGTCGCCGAGGTCCGCTACGACGGTGCCGTCACGATCGACGTGGCCCGCGAGGCGCTGGCGCTCCTCGAGGTCGACGACCAGGGGCTCGAGCGGATCGATAGAGATCTCCTCGCTGCGATCGTGCACAAGTTCGACGGCGGGCCCGTTGGGCTCTCTACCCTGGCGGTGACGCTCGGGGAGGAGCCGGACACGATCGAGGACGTCTATGAGCCGTACCTCCTCCAGCTCGGCCTGATCCAGCGAACCCCTCGCGGCCGCATCGTGACGAAGCTCGGGCGCAAGCACGCAGGCGCCTCCCCGCCCTCGGGCGAGAGCCTCTTCTAGCCCCCCGTTCAGGGGTGGCAGCTCGTCGCCTCCGAGCCTACGGTGAGAGTCCCACTACGCCGTCCTGAGGGGATTTCTCCATGCCGCACGCCGCCCGATCCGCCAGTTTTCGTCTTGCTCTCGTCCTCGCCCTTGCGCTCGTCGCGCTCCTTGCCGCGCGCGTCCAGGCCGGGGACTCCGCGCTCCGCGACTCGGATCGCGACGGGATGCCCAACCGCTGGGAAGTCGCCCACGGGCTGAACGCCCACCGGGCGAACGCTCGCGGCAACCCGGATCGGGACGGCCTTTCGAACCTCGGCGAGTACAAGAACCGGACGCGCCCCTTCCGCGAGGACACGGACGGCGATGGCTCAGACGACGGCGACGAGGTTCGCGTCTTCGAGACCGACCCGGGCGACCGCGACTCCGACGAGGACGGCGTGCTCGACGGTGACGACAGCGCCGACGAGGACGCGGTCGACGACGAGGACGAGGACGACCTCTCCGAGCCCTGCGTCGCCGACGACGACGATTCTGACCACGACGGTCTCGCAAACGAGGACGAGAACGAGAACAGAACTCGCGTTCATGATTCCGACTCGGACGACGACGGCGTCAAGGACGGCGACGAGGACGGGGACGACAACGG
>DASQGA010000208.1:0-4921 GCA_035632855.1 Gaiellaceae bacterium
GACGTGTCCGTCCTCGAGCTCGGCGACGGCGTCTTCGAGGTGAAGTCGACGAACGGTGACAACCACCTGGGCGGCGACAACTTCGACAAGGCCATCGTCGACTGGATGGTGGCCGAGTTCAAGCGCGAGCAGGGCATCGACCTGGCGCAGGACAAGATGGCGCTCCAGCGGCTCTACGAGGCCGCCGAGAAGGCGAAGATCGAGCTCTCGTCGACGATGTCGACGCAGATCAACCTGCCGTTCATCACGGCGACTCAGGAAGGTCCGAAGCACCTCGATCTCCAGCTCACGCGTGCGAAGCTCGACGAGCTCACCGCCGACCTGGTCGACCGCACGGTCGGCCCGACGAAGCAGGCGCTCAAGGACGCCGGCCTCGAGGCGAGCGCGATCGACCACGTGATCCTCGTCGGCGGCATGACGCGCATGCCTGCCGTCCAGGACAAGGTCAAGGACGTCGTCGGCAAGGACCCGCACAAGGGCGTCAACCCGGACGAGGTCGTCGCCATCGGCGCGGCCATCCAGGCGGGAGTCCTGAAGGGCGAGGTCAAGGACATCCTGCTCCTCGACGTGACCCCGCTCTCGCTCGGCATCGAGACGAAGGGCGGCGTGTTCACGAAGCTCATCGAACGCAACACGACCATCCCGACGAAGAAGTCGGAGACCTTCACGACGGCCGAGGACAACCAGCCCTCGGTCGAGGTCCACGTCCTCCAGGGCGAGTCCGAGATGGCCTCGTTCAACAAGACGCTCGGCAAGTTCCAGCTCGTCGGCATCCCGCCGGCACCGCGGGGCATGCCGCAGGTGGAGGTCACTTTCGACATCGATGCGAACGGGATCATCAACGTGTCGGCGAAGGACCTCGGAACCGGAAACCAGCAGCAGATCCGGATCGAGGGTGGCTCGGGCCTCAAGGAGGAAGAGGTCCAGCAGCTCATCAACGAGGCCGAGTCGCATGCCGACGAGGCCCGCCGGCTGCGCGAGCTGGCCGACGCCAAGAACCAGGCGGAGTCCCTCGCGTACTCGACCGAGAAGAGCCTCAAGGAGCACCGTGACTCCCTCGACGAGGAGACGATCTCGACGATCGAGTCCCGGCTCGAGGAGCTGCGTCAGGTCATGGACGGCTCTGATGTCTCCGAGATCAAGACGAAGACCGAGCAGCTCATGGAGGCCTCGCACAAGCTCGCTCAGGCCGTCTACGAGAAGGTTCAGACGGAACAGGCAGCGTCGACGCCCGATGACGGGAACGGTGCCGGCGCCAGCGACGATGAGGTCGTCGAGGACGCCGACTACGAGGTCATCGACGAAGAGGAAGGGGCCAAGCAGTCGTAATGGCCTCCTCCGAGGAAACGACCAGCCACGAGGCCCCGGAGCAGACCTCCGGGGCCGGCCCGACGCTGGAGGAGCGCATCGCGCTCCTCGAGTCCGAGCGAGACGAGGCCGTCGACCAGCTGAAGCGGGTGGCGGCGGACTTCGACAACTACCGAAAGCGTGCTGCGCGCGACCAGGAAAGCCTGGTCGCGCGGGCGCACGAGCGGCTCGTGAAGGAGCTTCTCCCAGTGCTCGACAACCTCGAGCGTGCGCTCGAGGCGGGCGAGGAGCACGAGGAGGCGAAGCTCGCAGAGGGCGTCGCCCTCGTCGCGCGGGAGCTTCGCTCGGCGCTCGAGCGGGAGGGTCTCCTCGAGATCGAGACGGACGGGAAGTTCGACCCGCATGTCCACGAGGCACTCTTGACCCAGCCGTCTGAGGTGGAAGAGGGCTCGGTCATCGAGGTGCTCCAGAAGGGATATCGCCTTGGCGACCGCGTGCTCAGGCCTGCCCGGGTCGTGATCTCGCAGGGGAGCGAATGAGGGATCTCTACGAGGTCCTCGGCGTCCCGAAGACCGCGTCCGCCGGCGACATCAAGAAGGCCCACCGCAAGCTGGCCCGGAAGCACCACCCCGACGCGAACCCAAGCGACACCGAGTCCGAGGAGCGCTTCAAGGAAGTTCAGAGTGCGTACGACGTCCTGAGCGACCCGGAGAAACGTAAGCAGTACGACCAGCTCGGGAGCCGCATGTTCTCGGGCGCCGGGAACCGTGCGGACGGTTGGAACGTCAACTTCGACGGGAATCTCGGCGACTTCGGAGACCTCGGGGACATCCTCGGCGGCCTGTTCGGGAACGTCGGCGGCAGCCGGTCGACCCGCGCGCGAAGTCAGCGGGGCGAGAGGGGCCGAGACGTCGAGGTCGAGGTGAACGTGTCCTTCGAGGACTCCCTGCGGGGGCTCGAGACGAGAATTCCGGTTCAGCTCGAGGCGCCGTGCAGGACGTGCGGCGGCTCCGGCGCGGAGCCCGGCACCACACCGACGCTCTGCCCGCAGTGCCGCGGGCGCGGCGTCGTGTCCGAGAACCAGGGCGTCTTCGCGCTCTCGCAGCCGTGCCCGCGCTGCGGGGGCAACGGCACCGTCGTCGAGAAGCCGTGCCACACGTGTCACGGCTCCGGCCGCGAGGTCCGGACCAAGCGCTACACCGTGAAGATCCCAGCGGGGGTCAAGGACAGGACGAGGATTAAGCTGAAGGGGAAGGGGGAGCTAGGCCGAAACGGCGGGCCGCCCGGGGACCTGCACGTGATCACCCGCGTCACGCCTTCGCCGCTCTACGAGCGGCGCGGCTCGGACCTCATCATCGAGGTCCCGGTCACGTACGCCGAAGCAGCCCTCGGAGCCGAAGTCGAGGTTCCGACTCCGGACGGCAAGATCTCGCTGAAGGTTCCGCCCGGCACGCAGGACGGCCGGATGCTGCGCGTCCGCGGCAGGGGAGCCCCGAAGCTGAAGGGCTCCGGGCGCGGCGACCTGCTCGCGCGCGTGCGCATCGTCGTTCCGGCCAAGCTCTCGAAGGCGGAGCGCGAAGCGGTCGAGAACCTCCAGAAGGTCTCCCGCGAGAATCCGCGCGAGAGGGCGTTCTCGTGAACCGGGCGCTCTCCGACGAGCGGCAGCATCCCCGCTACATGATTTCGGTCGCCGCCGACCTCGTGGGCATGCACCCCCAGACGCTTCGGGTCTACGAAGCGAGAGGGCTCGTGCTCCCAAAGCGGACGCCCGGAAACACAAGGCTCTACTCGGAGCTGGATCTCGAGCGGCTCCGCCTGATCCAGCAGCTCAGAACCGAGCTCGGGGTCAACCTTGCCGGCGTAGAGACGCTGCTTCGGCTCGAGGACGAGCTTCGGTCGGCCCGAAAACGCCTCGAGCGCCTCGAGCGCCAGATGCGCGACGAGGTGCGCCGCGTGCACAAGCACTACCGCCGCGACCTCGTGCCTTACCGCGCGGGCGAAACCCTGCCCGACAGAAAGAGAACGTGGACTTCAACAAGCTGACACTCAAGACGCAGGAAGCCGTTGCCGCGGCGATGGACTCGGCGCGACGCCAGGGCAACCCGGAGGTGTATCCGGAGCACCTGATTCTCGCGCTCCTCGACCAGGAGCTGCCACAGACACTCGTCGAGCGTGCTGGAGGCTCGGTCGCGGACCTGCGCGCGCAGGCCGAGGCGGCGTCGGCCGCCAAGCCGGCGGTTCAGGGACCCGCGGCCCAGCAGCCGCGTGCTTCGACCGCCTTTTCGCGCGTCCTCGACGAGGCCGAGCAGGAGATGCAGAAGCTCGAAGACGACTTCGTCTCCACCGAGCACGTACTGCTGGCGCTGGACCTCCTCGCGCGCGATCGCCTCGAGCAGGCGCTCACGGAGGTACGCGGCAGCCAGCGCGTGACGTCGCAGGATCCCGAGGGCACGTACCAGGCCCTCGAGAAGTTCGGCCGCGACCTGACCTCCGAGGCAGAGCAGGGCAAGCTCGACCCCGTGATCGGCCGTGATGAGGAGGTTCGCCGCGTCATCCAGGTGATCTCCCGCAGGACGAAGAACAACCCGGTCCTGATCGGCGAGCCCGGCGTCGGCAAGACCGCCATCGTCGAGGGACTAGCTCAGCGCATCGTCGCAGGTGACGTCCCCGAGGGATTGAAAGGCAAGCGCGTCTGGGCGCTCGACATCGGCTCATTGCTCGCCGGCGCGAAGTACCGCGGTGAGTTCGAGGAGCGGCTCAAGGCCGTCCTGAACGAGATCAAGGGCGCCGAGGGCCAGATCATCCTCTTCATTGACGAACTCCACACGATCGTCGGCGCGGGGGCATCCGAGGGCGCGGTCGACGCCGCCAACATGTTGAAGCCGATGCTCGCCCGCGGAGAGCTTCGCCTGATTGGCGCAACAACGCTGGACGAGTACCGGAAGCACGTCGAGAAGGACGCCGCTCTCGAGCGGCGCTTTCAGCCGATCTTCGTCGGCGAGCCGTCGGTGCCGGACACGATCGCGATCCTCCGCGGTCTCAAGGAGCGCTACGAGGCTCACCATGGTGTTCGGATCACGGACGCCGCCCTCGTCGCGGCGGCCGTGCTGTCGGATCGCTACATCTCGGATCGCCAGCTTCCCGACAAGGCCATCGACCTGATCGACGAGGCCGCCTCGCGCCTACGGATGGAGATCGACTCCTCGCCGATCGAGCTGGACGAGGCGGACCGCCGCGTGCGTCAGCTCGAGATCGAGCAGGCGGCGATGTCGAAGGAGGCGCCCGAGGTTCGCGCTCCTGTCGAGCGGAGCCTCGCCGAGGCGAAGGAGGCCCGTGACGAGCTCGCCGGTCGCTGGGCTAAGGAGAAAGAGTCCCTCGACCGGGTCAAGGAGATCACACACCGGATCGACGACCTGCGGATGGAAGCGGAGCGGGCCGAGCGCCAGGGGGACCTTCAGCGGGTGGCGGAGATCCGCTACGGCGAGCTGCCGGAGCTCGAGCGGGAGCTCGCCGACCGCGAGCAGGCAGAGACTCCGATGGTGAAGGAGGAGGTCGACGAGGACGACATCGCCGCGGTCGTCGCCCGCTGGACGGGCGTGCCGGTCGAGCGCCT
>DASQGA010000209.1:0-1980 GCA_035632855.1 Gaiellaceae bacterium
GCCTGCGGTAGATGGTCGATCGACAATTACCACACCCACGGATGGCGGCCCAGACGCGGCGCCAGGCCACACCCTCGCCCTTGTCAAGGCTTCTAGCCTTGCCTGCGGACGATGGCGCACCCTGGCTTGGTCTGGCCCGTCCCCGCGGGCACGCCAATCATCGATCAACCATCTAGATGCCTCTGCTCCGGGCGCCCATCAGGCTCATGACAGCCGACGTGCTCCCGAGAATGCTTCACGGATTGAACGTCGCCGTCCTCGACGTGGGTTCGAACACGGTCCGGCTGCTCGTTGCGGCCCGCGGAGCCACCGGTCTCACGCCACTACGGGAGGAGCGTGAGCATCTGCTGCTCGGCGAGGAGGTCGAGCGGCTCGGCCGAATCTCCGACGAGAAGCTTGCGGCGACGGCTCGATGTGTTGATCGGTACGCCCGCTTGGCACGGGAGCTTCGAGCCGATCGCTTCGACGTGATCGTGACCGCGCCGGGACGCCAGAGCGAGAATGCCGACGAGCTCGTCCAGACGCTCGCCGTCGCGACCGGTACAGCTGTGCGGGTCCTCTCGGCCGATGAGGAGGGCCGACTCGCCTATCAAGGCGCGGTGGCTGCGGCCGCCTCGCTGCCCGAGACGGTTGCCGTCTGCGACGTGGGCGGCGGCTCGACCGAGCTTGTCGTCGGGACTCTGAGCGCCGGGCCCACCTGGTCGAGGTCGATCGACCTCGGCGCCGTCCGCCTTACCGAGCGATTCCTCGTCGAAGATCCACCTGGGAAGGCTGCCATGGCCGCGGCAGCCGAGGAGGTCGAGCGCTGCCTCGAAGGTCTGACCCCACCGCTGCCGCTGGCTGCGCTCGCAACGGGGGGCACCGCGCGCGCACTTCGCAAGATGGTGGGCGAGACGCTGGGGGAGGAAGAGCTCATGCTCGCGTCGCGGCGCATCGCGAAGCGCTCGTCCCGCGAGCTCGCGAAGGCATACGACCTCGACCGATCGCGGGCCAGGACGCTTGCGGCGGGAACGCTCGTCCTCGCGGCCGTCCAACGCCGGCTCTGTGTGCCGTTCGCCGTCTCGCGCGCCGGCCTACGCGAAGGGGCCGCGCTCGAGCTTCTCGCGAAGCAGCTCGCAGCCTAGGCTTCAGACGTGGGGATGTGCTGGCCGGGCACGACGCCCGAGCCGGTCGTCTCCAGGATTCGCGCCGCGCCCTTCCCGAGCAGGTGCGCCGGGCCCAGGAGGAGCTCCACGACGTCGCCGTGCGTGCAGAGAGCCGGCGTCCCGCCGTCCAGCTCGTCGAGGAGGCTGAGCACTGCGTCCCGCGCTACCCCCTCGGCCAGTTCCTCGCGTTCTTCAACCTCGACCCCGAGAGCCGCGGCGAGCGGCTCGACGGTCTGCACACACCGGAGATAGGGGCTGGAGTAGACGCGATCGACGCCGAAGGGCTCGAGCGCCGCGACGAGCCCGTGCGCCTGCCTTCGCCCCCGTTCGTCGAGCGGCCGCAGGCGGTCGTCGCCGCTCCAACGCTTTCGGTTGCCCGCACTTGCGTGGCGCACGAGCACGACTTGGTTGCTCATAGGCCGACCCCCGCGGGAGCGAGCCGGAGGCGAAGGACGCTCACGCCGCATCCTGGAAGGAGGCGATGACGTCGCGGTCGCGTTCGTAGGAGAGCCGATTCGGAGCCTCGGGGAGCGGTAGCCAGCACACCTCGTCGATCTCGTCGTGGGCCGAGAACGAGCCTCTGAGCGGGCGCATGGCCCAGTAGCGGACGGTCTTGTCCCGGCCACGGTTGTCGCGGTACGAGGTTGACGGGAGCTCGGCCCCTGGCTCGCACTGCAGGCCGGTTTCCTCTTCGACTTCGCGAAGCGCACAGGCGAGGTCGTCCTCGCCGGGCAGGTTCTTGCCCTTCGGCAATGTCCAGTCGTCGTACTTCGGCCGGTGGACGAGGAGCACCTCGAGCCCGCCGCCGGCATCCCGACGCCAGACGACCCCGCCG
>DASQGA010000210.1:0-9656 GCA_035632855.1 Gaiellaceae bacterium
TCGACGAACCGCTCCCAGCCATCGCGCGTGTAGACGACAAGACAGCCGTCCATCCCCCGCGCCAAGACGACCCCGGCAGCAAAGGATTGGCGGAACCTGGCGGGAAGAATGAGACGGTTCTTGTCATCGAGCGCGTGCTCGTATTCGCCAAGGAGCATTCAGGGGCCTCTCCGTTGTCCACCACTTTCCCCCACTCTAAACCACAGATCCCCACTACGCAACCCCAGCGTCCCCAACGCCTCCACTCCAGCCGGCGAGCTCCGGTGCGGCTGCGAGGGGACTCAGTGGTCGTTCGGGGCCCCATGTGCTCCCCGGCGCGTCAGCGCTCGCGCCGCTGAGGCGGCCGCGAATGCCAGCGCATCGGGAACCGATCGCCCTTCCGCCAGCCCCACGGTGAGAGCGGCAGCAAGACAATCGCCCGCACCGTAGGAGTCGACCAACGCTCCGGGCAAGGGCGCCGCTGCCCACTGGCCGTTGCCGGGCTCGTAGCTGCCTCCCGAAGCGCCCTCCGTCCTGACCACGAGCCGGGGCGCCCGGAGCAGCTCGCCCGAGTACTGCTCCGAGGGGTCGTTCGCGCTCGAGACGAGCGCGTCCAGTTCAAGCTCCGGGACGGCGAGCATGGTCGGGAGCTCGCGCGCGGTGGCCACCAGGACACGGGCGCGCCGAGCTGTACGGAGGACATCCGGCTCCCCGGCCGTGAAGTAGATACCGTCAAAGGCTGCTAACTCGTCCCAGGGAAGCGGCTCCTCGATCCGCGGCCGAAGTTTGCCGCCGATCAGTGTGATTGTTCGTTCTCCGCGATCGTCGGTGAATGTGACGGCGCGGCGCTGCGGTTCGGGACGAAACGCCGCTTCGACCCGGACACCGACCCTCTCGAGCTCGGCTTTCGCGCGACGGCCCCAATCGTCGTCGCCGAGTGCGGTGAAGAGAGTGGCGGCGCCGGTCAGTCGCGCGATCTCCGTGGCTGCGACCGCTCCTCCGCCCCCGGCTTCTTCCCATGCGCTCGACGCTTGCACGATCTCCCCTTGCACCGGCACGCGCGCAACGTGCAGGAACTGCAGCCACTCGACGTGGCCGACGACGCCAATGCGCATCTCGCCAGTCTCACAGGTCGCCGGTCCCGCCCGTTTCAACGGATGATGCAGGCCGTGTCAATCCCGCCCTTCGAGCGGTTCTACGACGACCACCGCGAGGAGGTGTTCGGCTACCTCATGCGCCTGCTCGGCCGGCAACCGGCCGAGGACGCCTTTCAGGAGACGTTTCTCCGGGCCCTTCGAGCATACGGCGGGCTCGAGCACGGCCGACACCTGCGGGCGTGGGTCTTCACGATCGCAACGCGAATCGCAATCGACGAGCGGCGCCGAGAACGGCCACGCGGGGAGCTGCCCGAGCTCAGCACGAGCGACAGGCGCCCGGCCTACGCGGAGCTCGCGGACCACGCCGGGAGCTTGCCGCCCACAGAGCGGGCCGCCGTCGTCCTCCGGTACGGCTACGACCTGCCTTACCCGGAGATCGCGAGCGCACTCGGATCGAGTGAAGAGGCGGCCCGCCAGGCAGCTTCGAGCGGGGTGCGGCGCCTGCGACGAAAGGAGGGAACGCGATGACACTTCCACCCGAGGTCGACCGGAGATTCCGGGATGCGGCAGCCGCCGAGGGCCTGGTCGACGCGGCCTACGACGTAGTCGACTCGCCGATCGGCCCGCTCTGGATCGGCGCCACGTCGCGAGGACTCTGCCGGATCAGCTTCGATGCGGATCGCGACCCGGACGCCGAGCTTGAGCGGCTCGCCGGTCGGTTCGGGGTGAAAGTACTGCGCGTGCCGAGCCGGCTCGATGCAGCGCGGCGGCAACTCGACGACTACTTCGAAGGCCGGCGGCAAACCTTCGAGCTCGAGATCGACCTCGCGGGTGTGCCGACGTTCCAACAGGAGGTCTTGCGCGAACTGGCGCTCGTCCCGTATGCGGAGACTGCCACGTACGGAGGGCTTGCTCAGCGGATCGGGCGCCCCAGGGCGGCCCGCGCCGTCGGCGGTGCCTTGAACCGCAATCCGGTGCCGATCGTGCTTCCCTGCCACCGCATCGTGGGTGCGACGGGAAGCCTCGTCGGCTACGCAGGCGGACTCGACCGTAAGCGTGCCCTGCTCGACCTCGAGGGCGCAGGCGTCTCGTGGCTCGGTGGACCCTAGGTACCCGTGGCCTCCTCCCGTTTTCGATCCTAGTCCGAGAAACCGCGCGGGAGGATCACGGATGCAAGGAAAGGTGCGTTGGGGTGTGCCGAGGGTCTCCCTGGACGTACGTTCGCGGCGGTAGTGGTCAGGGCAGCCCGCAATACGGGCCCGCTGCGAGGATGGCCCCGTGTGGCGGCCTCTTCTAGCAAGTGTCCTGTCGCTCTCCGTGGCGGCCTGCAGCTCGGAGAGCGAGCCCGAGGGTGCCAGTGCGGTCCTCTACGGCGACGCAACCGTGACGCTGGCCGTCGAGGTGGCCGATAGCCCTGCCGAACGGGAACAAGGGCTGATGGGACGAACGAGCATCGCGCCGGACGCCGGCATGGTCTTTCGTTTCGATCGCCCGACGACGACCGCGTTCGTCATGCGAGATACGACGATCCCGCTTTCGATCGCCTTCTACGACCGGCGGGGGACGATCACGCGGATCCTCGACATGGATCCTTGTCGGGCCGAGCCGTGCCGGCTCTACCTCCCCCGCACCGCCTACGTCGGGGCGCTCGAGGTCCTGCAAGGCGCATTTCCCCGGTTCGGCGTCCAGGAAGGGGATCGGATCGAGGTCACGAGCGGCGGCTAGATGGTTGATCAACCATCTAGGGGCGCGCGGAGCAGGAAAGGTTCTAGCCTTCGTCTTGCCGCGCTTCGTCCGTGGCCCAGGCGGTTTTCGACCAGGAGGCATGCATGTCCGACATCGTGAAGAGCGCCCACATCGACGAGATTCCACCGCTGCACGAGGCTCCAGGCAACGAGCCGGAGTGGAAGCCGGTGCGGATCCACTTCGGCATCGAGAGTTTCGGGGTGAACGCGGTGGCTCGAGCTGACGGCGAGCCGATCATCGAGCGCCATACTGAAACCGAGGAGAGCGGCACCCAGCACGAAGAGCTCTACCTCGTTACGCGCGGCCATGCCACGTTCCAGGTCGGCGATGAAAAGGTCGAAGCACCGGCCGGAACGTTCGTGTTCGTGCCCGACCCGGACGTCGTCAGGGAGGCGATCGGGCGCTCGGAGGGGACCACCGTCCTCGCCCTCGGCGCCGCCCGGGGCGAAGCGTTCACCCCTTCCGAGTGGGAGCTCAAGTACGTTCGATGAGGGCGGTCGAGCTTCCACTCGCCGGGGCCGGCGGCGAGCCGGTCGGCCTCTGGAGAACCCTCCAGTCGCACGGCCTGGTCGAACTGCCGCCCATGCGGGTCGACCCGGAAACACGCGGTCTCGATGTCACGCTCCGCATCGAGGGGCTCGGCCCGCGCCTGGTGCGGGTGAGGCACGGGCGGAAGGGGTTTGCCCGCGTCGAGATTGTCAGTGCCGAAAAGCTCTCCGCGGCTGTGAGCTCCCAGCTCCTCTCGGCGGTGGGCCACATCCTGCGCCTCGACGAAGATCTCTCACCTTTCTACGAGCAGGCACGCTCGGACCTGGATCTTGCCTGGGCCGTGCGCGGCGCGGGCCGCATGATCCGAAGCCAGACCGTGTTCGAGGAGGTTGTGAAAACGGTCTGCACGACGAACTGCGCCTGGTCCGCGACCGAGCGGATGGTCGGCGCCCTCGTCGAGCACCTCGGCGAGGCTGCTCCCGGCGCGCCTGCCACCGGGCCGTTCGGCCGTGCGTTTCCGACACCCGAGGCCATGGCCGAAGCGGCCGAGACCTTCTACCGAGACACTGTCCGAGCTGGGTACCGGGGCGGCTACTTTCGAGCCCTTGCGTCGTCGGTCGCAGACGGCTCCGTCGATCTGGAGGAACTCGGACGTGCGACCCTGGAAGAGCTCTCCGATGACGAGATCGAAGCCCGGCTCCTCGCGCTCCCCGGCGTCGGCCCGTACGCGGCTGCGCACATCATGATGATGCTCGGCCGCTATTCGAGGCTGATCCTCGACTCCTGGACTCGACCGAAGTACGCGGCCGTCACCGGCGGGCGGCCGAAGAAAGACACGACGATCGCCCGGCGCTTCCGCAGGTACGGCCCCTACGCTGGCTTGGCGTTCTGGCTCGTGCTGACTCGCGACTGGGTGGAAGAGGACGAGGTCGCTCCGCCGCTTCCGGCGTAGAGCCCCTCGCCGCAGTCGCCCTCACAACAGCCGAGCTTGAAACGGCACACCGGACACTGCCACGTCTGGTGACGCCACTCCATGGTGGCGCTGCAGCGCGGGCATCGCTCGTGGACTGCCGCGGCCACACCCCCAGGCTAGAGGGCGGGCAGGTCGGCCTGATCTGAAACGCACTGAGCCGCCGGTGGCGCTTCTCAGCGCACCGGCGGCTCATCGTTCGGCTCAAGAGGCCTCTAGGCCGGCGCCTGAGGATCTTCTTCCCCGGCCAGTTCCAGCGATCCTCTGAGTGCCTTGTCGAGGTGCTCCTGCTGGAGCGGAAGCGCCCAGTCGATGACCTCCTGGAGCTGCTGGTGGCCCGCCTTCTCGTTGAGCTTGCCGACGACCGACCAGTGGCCCATCTCTCCGGCCTACGCCCTCCTCAGGAACTCAAAGCCGTCGAGCGCGTCCGCATCTTCACCCAGGTACGTCCGCATCACCTCGGTCACTTCCTGCTTCGTCTCGCGGGCCTTCTCGGAATGGCAGTCTTCTTGCCGTCGAACGAGTCGGCGACCTCGGTGCAGCGCTCCTCGATCCTCGTCGCGTCCTCGTTGACCTTCTTGAGCTCGCCCTCGAGTTGCTTGTCATCGTCCTCTAAAAGGTTCATGACCTTCTCGGTCGCCCCCCGGGCTGCCATCGCAAGTCCCAGCACCTCGCCGAGCTTGCTCTCCAGCGTCGTCAGCTCTGCCATGTGTCTCCCCTTCTTGTCGTTGGCGGTGTCCCGCGGACTCTTCCCCGCCGGACAGCCGACAATCGCGGGTGCGCTTCAGGCGGTGGGAGCCACGAGCCGGTATCCGACGCCCCACACGTTCAGGACGTATGCGACCTCGGCGCCGTGGTTCAGCTTGCGGCGGAGGCGGCTTGCGTGGGAATCCAAAGTCCGCGTGCGTCCGAGTGACCGGAAGCCCCAGACGTCCCTGAGGAGCTCTTCCTTTCCAAACACGCGCTCCGGGTCCTCGGCCAGCGCGACGAGGAGGTCGTACTCCTTTGCGGAGAGCGACGCAGGCTCGCCCTCGACCCGTACGGTCCGCGACCCCAGATCGATGGTGAGGCCCCGCACCTCGAGCATCGGCCGCCTGGGCCCGGCGGCACGTCTGAGCACCGCGCGGATGCGGGCCAGGAGCTCCTCGTAGACGAAGGGCATGGGAACGTAGTCGTCGCAGCCGCGGGCGAAGCCGCGAACCCGGTCGACGGGCTCGCTGCGAGAGCTCACCATGATCACCGGCACGTCGCGGTTCCAGACCCGGCCTGGCTCACCTTCCCGGAGCCGGCTGCAGAGCTCGAACCCCGACCCGTCCGGGAGGACTGCGTCGAGAAGCACGAGATCCGGCCTAGCCTCCTCGACCAGCTGGAGCGCCTGGTGGGCCCCCTCGGTGGAGAGCACCTCGTACCCGTCATCGGTGAGTTGCTGCTCGAGGAACGCCCTGACCGGCGCCTCCCGCTCGACAACCAGCACCGCCTCGCCTGCCATGGAGCGACCGTACAACCGCCCGGGCACCTCGACCAGATGTCCTTTCGCGCGACTCTGTTACAAGCGTTCCAGAGCCTTTTCGACACAGGCCCTGGCCGGCCACGGCCGCCGCGCGTAGGCTTTTCCCGTGCGCTTCGCGTTCAGCTGCCTCTCGAACGTCGTCGCAATCTGGGTGGCCACTCTGGTCTTCGACGGAATCACTTACGGAGACCGGTTCTGGGTTCTGCTCCTCGCTGGGATCGTCTTCGGAATCGTCAACCTCGTTGTCCGGCCGATCGTCGTGCTGCTCGCGCTCCCGGCAGTGATCCTCACGCTCGGGATCGCGTTGCTCTTCGTGAATGCGCTCATGCTCTACCTGACGGATCTGATCGTCCCGGACTTCGAGGTCCGGGGCTTCTGGTCCGCAGTCGGCGGTGCCCTGATCGTCTGGCTGGTGAACCTCGCGATTCATGGCCTTCTCCGTCCCGCCGAGCACGAGAACCCGGCACGGGCATGAGGCCGTTGAAAACCTTTAAAGGCCGCGGGCCAGGCGCTCGACGCGGCCGCGGGCCTCGGAATAGTCGATGCGGCCTCGCGCCCACGCGCGGCGAATGCTTCGGTAACGCCACCGCCGGAGAAAATTCGCGATCATGGATCCCCATACGCCGCGCGGGAATGCATCCCTGCCTGACACGTTCTCACCTCTGATGAAGCTCGACGGCATCCACCATGTCACCGCGATCACGGGAGATGCGCCCCAGAACCTGAATTTCTATTCCCGCGTCCTCGGCCTGCGACTCGTGAAGAAAACCGTCAATCAAGACGACCCGACGGTCTACCACCTGTTCTACGCCGACGACCGTGGAAGCCCCGGGAGCGACCTGACGTTCTTCGAGTACCCGGGAGCCACCCGCGGCCGCGCCGGCGCGGGAATGGTGCACCGCGTCGTCTGGCGGGTCGGCTCCGAGGAGGCCCTGGACTTCTGGGCGGAGCGCTTGCACGGCGAGGGAATCACCTCGGAGCGCGAGCCGGGACGGCTGCGCTTCGCCGATCCAGAGGAAATGGGGCTCGAGCTGGCGGTCGTCGAAACGGACGACAAGCCACTCGTAGCGGCTCACGCCGAGATCCCGGTCGATCACGCTCTCCAGGGGTTCGACGGGGTGCGGGCATACGCCGCGGACCCGGCGCGCAGCGCAGCCCTCCTGGGCGAGACGCTCGGGTTCCGCGACACCGGCGGCGGTACGTGGGAAACGCGTGGAGTGAGCAGGGGCTCCTTCTACGCCTACGGCAGCCCGCCGGACGAGCCCGGGATCGGCGGCGCAGGAACGGTTCACCACGTCGCCTGGGCCTCTGAGCTCGAGGAGGAGCAGGCGTGGCAGAAGCGCGTGACCGAGGCCGGCGCGAGACCGACCCCGATCATCGACCGCTTCTACTTCCGTTCGATCTACTTCCGGGAACCGAGCGGCGTCCTCTTCGAGATCGCCACGAAGGGGCCCGGCTTCTCCGCCGACGAGGACCCAGAGCACCTGGGCGAGCGGCTTTCGCTCCCGCCGAACTACGAGTCCCTGCGCTCGCAGCTCGAGCAGGTTTTGACGCCACTTTAGGTCCTGACTAGACCGGCCGCCGGTCTAGGAGGGATTGGTGGAACGCTGCACGTCGTCGGGGTGCGATGGTCGTTCCGAGGCAAGGACGCAGGGAGTGCCGATAGCAGCGCTATCGGTGCGACTGAGGACGCCGCCTCGGGGCGAGCAGCGCGGCCCGACGGCGCTGCTTCGTTTCGCCAGGCCCTCCTAGATCCGGCCAGAACGGACGACTCCCCACACGAGCCAGAGCCCGAGCACCGTCGAGAGGGTGAACCCGATCACGGAGATCACGTTCACCCCGAGAATGCCCGGCCCCTCGCTCGCCAGGGCCCCGATCAGGCTCGAGCCGATGATGCCCGCGCCTGCGATGACCGCGAGCACGAGCCGGTTGAAGACGAGATCGAGCCGGTGGATGAGATCGTCGAGCCCTTCGTGCCGGAAGCCGACCTCGATCTGGCCGTCCCGGACCTGCTCGAAGGTGTCATGGATCTGGTACGGCAGCTCGTGGACCATTCGCGTGTAGTTCCGGACCTCTTGCTGCGTGCGTAGGGCCATGCGACGAGGGGTGAAGCGCTCCAGGACTAGCTCGCGTGCATACGGCTTCGCGACCTCGAAGACGTTGAAGTCGGGATAGAGCTCGAGGCCCACCGAGCCGAGAGTCGCGATCGCGCGGTCGAGGAGGACGAAGCGGGTCGGGAGCTGGAGGCGCATCCGGTAGATGAGCGCGAACGCCTCCCGGATCAGCTGGAGCGGGTCGATCTCGTTCAGCCGCGCTCCGTAATACCGGTAGTAGATGTCCCTGAGCTCGGCAGTGAACTCCGCCTCACGCTCCTTCGGATACCGGACACCCAGGTCCGCCAAGCGCCGCGGGAGCGCCTCGATGTTCTCATTCACAGCATCGATGAAGAGGCGAGTCAGGCGGGAGTTGTCCTCGTCGCTCAGCTTTCCGGCCACGCCGAAGTCGACCAGGCCGATCTGGCCCGTCTGCTCGAGGATCAGGATGTTTGCCGGGTGCGGGTCGGCGTGGAAGAACCCATGCCTGAAGATCATGGCCATCCAGGCGTCGGTGATGAGATAGGCGAGGCGCCGGCGCTCGTCCATCGTGTAGGTCGAGTGGTCGAGGTCGGCGAGCTGGATGCCCTCGAGGAAGTCTAGGGTCAGCACCCTGGCACTCGAGTACGTCCAGTAGACGCGCGGGACTCGCACGTGCGGATGCCCCGCAAAGTTCCTGTGGAACTGCTCGGCGTTCCGCGCCTCGTTCCGGTAGTCGAGCTCCTGCCGGATCGACCGGGCGAACTCGTCTACGAGCGCGACCGGGTCGATGAAATCGAGTGCGCGCACGCGGTCGCGAACGAGCCTAGCGACCTGGTAGAGGAGCTCGAGATCGGCCTCCACCTGCCGCGGAGCATCAGGTCGCTGCACCTTCGCGACCACGCGCCGTCCGTTCGGCAAGGTGGCGCGGTGCACCTGTCCGATCGAGGCTGCGGCAATCGGCGTCGGGTCGAATTCGAGGAAGAGCTGGGAGACGGACAGGCCGAAGTCCTCCTCGATCACCTGCGCGGCTTGCTCCGACGGAAAGGGACGCACGTCGTCCTGGAGCGCCTTCAACTCGAAGACGATGTCCGGCGGGACAACGTCCGGTCGGGTCGAGAGGAGTTGGCCGAACTTCACGAACGTCGGGCCGAGCTCGTCGAGCATCTCCCGGAGCCGCTGGCCGCGTGGCGAGCCCCCATCACTCGGCTCGATCTCACGCTGACGCCGGGTGACGACGTCCACGAGCCGATTGGTCTCGAAGAAGTAGCCGAAGCCGTGCTTCGCCGCGACCTGCGCGATCTCGGAGAGACGGCCGAGCTGCCGAACGGCAGGCCGCGAGCTCATAGCTTGAATCTTACGGTCTCGGCTCTGTCGGGACGCTTGCCGGCCCGGGCAGCTTCCGCCCACGCGCGGACGCGGGCCCACCCTCGAGGAGCCTCAGGCGGTGCTCGACCTGGGCCAGCCGCAACTCGAGCTCCTCCCACTCCCGGCGCGTGACTAGCCCGAGCTCGCGGGAGAGGCCGGAGACGGTCGAGCCTGCTCGCTCGCTGAAGCGGATGGCGTCTCCCCGCCACCTGTGCGTGAGCTCGTCGACGACCTCGCGCGCCTGCTCGCCGGTCATCTGACCACGCTTCGTGAGCTCGTCCACGAGATCGTCGGCCCGCTCCTTCGTGAGCACCACCGCGCCGAGGCCCGCCAGAAGCGTCTTCTCGAGGAAATCCCTCACCGACCCTGTCTCGGACTCACCGGGAGCGGCCATGGGGCCTCGCCCGGCGTCGCTTGCGGCGTGC
>DASQGA010000211.1:0-11564 GCA_035632855.1 Gaiellaceae bacterium
CAGGGCGTCCAGCACCTGGGCGGCCACCTCGATCGCGGTCGCATCCTCGACCTGGCCGGCGCGGAGCGCCTCGCGAAGGTTCTTGCCGCGCACGTACTCGTAGGCGACGTAGACATGTCCGTCATCGCGGTGGAACGCAAGCGCTCGCAGGCAGCGTGGATGTCGAAGGCGTGTGGCCGCCTCCACCTCACGTTCCGCGCGAGAGCCCGCCTTCCCGGTGCGCTCGACGACCTTCAGCGCGACGTCGCGGCCCGCGTCCTCGTCCCGGACCAGCCAGACGGAGCCCGACCCGCCGCTTCCGAGCGGGCGAAGGGGCCTGTAACGCCCGAGGACCAGGTCGGCGGAGCGAAGAGCGGTGGCGGTCTGCACGGGCTTCCGCCTTTGTTCCTTGGCGTTCGAAGTCCTCCATTTCCCCCGCAAAGTGATGTAATCGCCGCTCACGGTGGTAAACTCCGCCGACTTTCCGCCCCTCGCCAGGTCACGGCCGTGATCGATCGCGACAGACGCGACATCGAAGAAATCGAATTCGACTTCTTCGACGACGCCCCAACGAGGGAAGCGTCGGCGACAGAGGACGCGCCGCGTGGTCCGAAGCGCCCCCGGCTGCGGCGGCCCCCAGGCGGGGGCACCGCGCCGCCCGTGCTCCGTCTCGGAGCTCTGATCGCCGGAGCGATCCTCCTCGCCGTCGTGCTCGTCCTCTGGGTGAACGGCTGCCGAAACGACCAGAAGGTCGACGCGTACGAGAGCTATATGGCGGACGTCAGCAAGGTGACGGGCGACTCCGAGCAGATCGGAAAGCAGTTGAACACCTTGATCGCGACACCTGGGCTCAAGCTCCAGGACCTCCAGGACAGGCTCGACGGGCTTCGCAACCAGGAAGCGCAGGTCGTGACGCAGGCACAGGGCCTGGATCCGCCCGGCACGCTCCGCGAGCAGCAGGAGAGCCTCGTCGACGCCCTCGCGCTCCGGGTCAGCGGGCTCGCAGGGCTCGCGCAGGCGTTCGCCCAGATCACCGCCGCCTCCGACGCGACCCAGGCCGGCAGAACGCTAGCGTCGCAGTCGTCCCGGTTCGTAGCGAGCGACGTCGTCTACGACGATTTCTTCCTGACTCCGTCGCAGCAGGTTCTCGAGCGGGACGGGATCACGGGCGTCGATGTGCCGACCTCGGCCTTCCTGACGACGCCCGAGCTCGCGACCGCGTCCTCGTGGGAGCTCGTCGTCAAGCGGTTGACCCAGAGCCCGGGCGGAGGCCTGCACGGCAACCAGATCGACGGCGTCCGGGTTCTTCCGGGTGGCGCCCGCCTCTCGCCGACGGAGGAGAACACCGTCGAGGCCTCCGAGCGCCTGGCGTTCGAGGTGGCGGTGCGAAACAGCGGCGACAGCCAGGAGACCCAGGTCGAGGTGACGCTGACGGTGCAGGGCGGCACCCAGCCGATCAAGCGCCAGCAGACGATTGCGATCATCGACCCCGGCAAGACGAAATCCGTCGTGTTCCGCGACCTCGGGACACTCCCGTTCGGGACGCGAACGACGGTCCGGGTTAACGTACTCCCGGTCGAGGGTGAGCAGAACACGGGCAACAACACGGTCGAGTACCCGGTTATCTTCTCGTTCGGCTAAGAGCCGGAGCCGGGGGATCGGATAGATGCCTCCAAGCGACGCGGTCACCGGGTGGCTCGCGGTCGGGTCGTTGGCCGCGGCCGTGCTCGCGTTCCTGGTCGTGCTCGGCTTCTACCTGACGCTTCGCCGGATCAGGCGAGACCAGCTCGTCCTCCTCGGGGGCACGAAGGGCGACCTCGTCGAGTTCGCGGTCTCCCTCCAGGGTCGAATCGACGATCTCCACCGGGCCGTCGACGAGGTCGCGGTCGGGCTCTCGCGGCTTGACCAGAGGATCGACGGCTGCCTTTCGCATACGTCGATCGTGCGCTACGACGCCTACGAGGACGCCGGTGGGCACCAATCTGCTTCGCTGGCCTTTCTGGACGGTGGCCGGTCAGGCATCGTTGTTAGCGCGATCCAGGGCCGCGACTACGCGCGCATCTACGTGAAGGAGCTCGATCGCGGCCGGGCGCCGATCGCGCTCTCGCCGGAGGAGCAGGAGGCAGTCGACCGGGCAATGGCGTTGTGAACGAGATCCGAGTCGACATTCGGTCGCTTCGCCCGGAGGATGAGCCCCTCCTCTTCGGCCTGGCCCGGCTCGACCGGGGTGCAGACCGGCGGACGCTCGACGTCCTCGAGGGCGAGACCGTGTTCGTGGCCGAGGTAGGCGGCGTACCTGCCGGTTACGTCGCAGTCGACCTGACGGAGGCGTCGGCACGGGTCGATCAGCTCTTCGTGAGCCCGGAGCACGAGCGCGAGGGCGTTGGCAAGCGCCTGCTCGAGTACGCCGAGGGCTACGCCATCTCGCAGCGAGCCGCGACGCTCCAGGTCGTCGTCGAGGACGAGAACCGCCGCGCGTACGACTTCTATCGCGCACGCGGATTCGTATCGATCGGGGAGAACGTGCTCGAGTTGGTGCTACCGCAGGCTTAAGAACCCGTTTCAGGAACGAAGCACTGAGCCGCTGGGCCGCGCTGAACGGCGCGAGCCGGCGTCCTCGGTCGCGCCCATATCTCTTTCGATATGGGCACTCCCTGCGTCCTTGCCTCGCACCGCCCATCGCACCCCAGCGGGGAGTCGTCATTCCGAAACGGGTTCTGAGCGCGGCTTCGGCCAGTTCGCGATTCAGTACGATTCTCGAGGCAAATGGGTCAGGTCCTCGTTCTCAACGCGAGCTACGAGCCGCTCAACGTGTGCACGGTTCGGCGTGCCCACGTGCTGGTTTTCAAGGGGAAGGCCGAGATCATCGAGCACCTCGCCAAGCCCCTGCGCTCGGCGGCGGATGCATTCGTCTGGCCGCACGTGATCAGGCTCCTCGCATACGTCCGCGTCCCCAACGCGATCCAGCGGAAGATCTCGAGGCGCGCCCTCTTCGCGCGGGACCGCTGGCAATGCCAGTACTGCGGCTCCGAAAGCGGCAAGCTGACCCTGGACCACGTCGTGCCGCGATCCCGAGGCGGCGAATCCGTCTGGGAGAACGTCGTGGCCTCATGCGGGCCATGCAACCTCAGGAAGGGCAACCGGACGCCCGACGAGGTGCAGATGCGCCTCCAGAAGCACCCGCGGGCACCTGCGCCCGCGCTCTTCGTAACTCTCTCGGCGCCGCGTATCCCGGATCGCTGGCAGCCGTACCTCACCGCCTTCGCGTAGGGCTTCGACGGTGCGGGCGGGACAAGTCCCGCCCCTACAACGGCTGGCGCGGGCGGGACAAGTCCCGCCCCTACATCGGTTTCCGTTGGGATCGTAGGGGCGGGACTTGCCTCGCCCGGCTTCTACGCGTCGTAGTAGAGCGCGAACTCGGCCGGGTGGGGCCTCAGGGCGACCGCATCGACCTCGTTCTCCCGCTTGTAGTCGATCCAGGTGCGGATCAGATCTTCGCTGAAGACGTCGCCCTCGAGCAGGAAGTCGTGGTCGGCGTCGAGGGCAGCCAGCGCCTCCGCGAGTGAACCCGGCACCTGCGCGATGTCGCCCGTGGCCTCCTCGAAGAGGTCGAAGTCGGACGGAGCGCCAGGGTCGAGCTCCCGCTGGATCCCATCCAGGCCCGCCATTAGCATCGCCGAGAACGCGAGGTACGGGTTCGCAACTGCGTCCGGACACCGGAACTCGACCCGCTTTGCCTTCGGCGAGCTCGAGTACATCGGGATCCGGATCGCCGCTGAGCGGTTTCGCTGGGAGTAGACGAGGTTGACCGGCGCCTCGAAGCCCGGCACGAGCCTCCGGTAGGAGTTCGTCGTCGGGGCGCAGAAGGCGAGCAGGGCGCCCGCATGGGCGAGGAGGCCGCCGATGTAGCAGCGCGCCAACTTCGAGAGGCCAGCGTAGCCCGATTTGTCGGCCATCAGGGGGGTGTCGTCGAGCCAGAGCGACATGTGGGTGTGCATGCCAGAGCCGTTGTCCCCGTAGAGCGGCTTCGGCATGAAGGTGACGCTCTTCCCAGCCGCGTGAGCGACGTTTCGGACGATGTACTTGTAGTGCATGACCTGGTCTGCCATCCGTAGAAGTGGCTGGTAGCGCAGGTCGATCTCGCACTGGCCGCCCGAGGCCACCTCGTGGTGGTGGAATTCGCAGGGAATGCCGAGGCGCTCCAGGGTCAGCACCATCTCGGTGCGCAGGTCGGAGAGCGTGTCGTGCGGCGCCGGCGGGAAGTAGCCGCCCTTTTCGCGCACGGTGTAGCCGAGTCCGGGCTGGCCCGAGTTCCAGTGCCCCTCGCTCGAGTCGACTTCGTAGCCGGCCCGGTTCACGTCGAGCGTGTACGAGACGGCATCGAAGACGAAGAACTCGCACTCGGGCCCGAAGTGGGCCGTGTCGGCGATCCCTGTCTCCCGCAGGTGCTCCTCCGCGCGGCGGGCGACGCGGCGCGGGTCGCGGGTGTATGGCTTCCCGGTGAGCGGGTCGGCAATCTCGCAGACAAGCGAGAGCGTGGGTTCCGCCGCGAACGGGTCGAGCGTCGCAGAAGCAGGATCCGGCATCAGGAGCATGTCGCTTTCCGCGATCCCTTGCCATCCTCGGATCGACGAGCCGTCGAAGCCGAGTCCCTGGTCGAACGCGCCCTCGTCGAACGCCGAGACGGGTAGCGTCATGTGCTGCCACGACCCGAGCAGGTCGCAGAACTTGAGGTCGACCATCTTCGTCTTCGTCTCGATCGCCCAGGCGACCGCCTCCTCGGGCTCTGGCCGCGTCCCGTTCGTCAGGTAGTGCTTGGCCGTCGTCTCCTGCATGCGCGCCTCCTTCTGGACAAATGAAAAAGCCCCAGGGATCCCGAGAGATCACTGAGGCTCCGTCGCCTGCGCCGGCACCCTCCTCGGAGCCGACGCGAAGCACTGTAGCGCGCGCGCTGGACGGACGAAACGAGAGCGGGTATCGTCGTTCCCGGCATGTTCACTCGCAGAGTCTGAGACACCAGGTGCAGGGGCCCTCCAAGGCCCACTTTCGGCCTGCCGTTTTCGTCCGACTCTCGATTCGAAGGAGCATGCATGAACGCCGTTCACGTCACGAATTTGCGCAAGGAGTTCGTCCGTCGCGACGGACGCGGCTTCCGGCTGCGCGGACGGCGTGTCCCGGCGCTCCGTGACGTCAGCTTCGACATGGAACGCGGCGAGTGCGTCGCGATTCTCGGCCAGAACGGGTCCGGGAAGTCGACGCTGGTGCGTCTGCTCGCAACCCTGCTTCTCCACGACGGCGGGAGCGCCGAGGTGTTCGGTCACGATGTCTTCCGCGAAGCCAGGGCCGTGCGTCGGCTTGTCAACCGCGTCTCGGTCGAGGCCTCCTTCTTCAAGCGGATGTCTTCGGCTGAGAACCTGGCCTATGCGGCTCGCTTCTACGGGCTGACCGCCCGTGACACACGAGACCGGATTCCGGAGATCCTCGGCCGCGTCGGGTTCCCGGCAGAGCGCCGGACGGAGCCGATGCAGAACCTCTCGCGCGGCATGCAGCAGAAGGTGGCGCTGGCCCGCGCGCTTCTGACCTCGCCTGTTCTCCTGCTCCTGGACGAGCCGACCACGGGCCTGGATCCGCGCTCGAAGCTCGAGGTGCAGAAGTTCATCCGCGAGGTGCGGGCCGAGCACGACGCGACGATCTTGCTCTGCACCCATGACATGGACGAGGCGGCGGCCCTCGCCGATCGCGTCGGCATCCTCGGCGAGGGTCGTCTGGTGTGCCTTGACACTGTCGAGGCGATCCTGGCCAGGTACGCGGCCGAGACGCTCGAGCAGGCGTTCTTCGCCGCCACGGGCCGTCCCTTCGAAGACGAGCAGGAAGAGGAGGAGGACTGATGAGCGTGCCGCAAAGTGCGTTTCGCCGAGAGCTGATCGGCCTCGGGGGAGTCGTCGAGCGAAACGCCTATCTCGTCAAGCGCTACGTCTGGTGGGAGATCGCGTGGTTTGTCTGGTCGGTCGCGAACACGCTGACGATCGTCTTCATCGCCCAGGGGATCGAGGCAGCCGGGGTCCAGCTGGACGTGAACCGCCAGACGGTCGTTCTCCTGATCGGCGCGGTCATCTGGGCGTACCTGTCGGCGGTCTTCGAGATCCTGACGGAGACCGTCGCCTGGGAGCGTTGGGAGGGGACGATCGAGTACACGTTCATGGCCCCGCTGGCGCGGCCGACGCACCTCTTCGGGATGGGGATCTTCGCCGTCCTCTACGGGCTCTTCCGGACCATGCTCCTCTTCGGGCTCGTCGCCCTCTTCTTTGATCTGGATTTTCCCGGAGCCAACTTCACGGGCGCGTTCATCGTCTTGCTCGTTGCGTCGATCTCGTTCATCGGGATCGGCATGATGACGGCCGTCCTGCCGCTCATCTCGCCCGAGAAGGGGACGCAACTCGGGTTCATCGCGCAGGGGATGCTGCTCGTTGTGTCAGGTGTCTACTACAGCGTCGACATTCTCCCCGGCTGGATGCAGGCCCTCTCGATCGTCTCACCCGCGACGTACGCGCTCGAGGGGATCCGGGCCGCCATCCTCGACGGGGCCGGCGTGTCGGATCTCTGGGGCGACCTCTGGCCGCTGCTCGTGATCGGCGCTGCGTCGATCCCGCTCGGTCTCTACGTCTTCCACCGCGGCGAGGTGTACGCCAAGCGCCACGGGAAGCTCAAGCGCTCCGGCTGATCGTCGGAGCCACCAAGTACCGTGGTCGGATTGCGCGCGGGCCGTTCGCCAAGTACGATCCGGAGGTCGAGGCGACGTTGCCTCGGGCGTCCACGCCCGGGGCTCTTTTCGTTTAAGGAGGCGTGAATGGCAACAGTGGAACGTGAGGATCGAGCGACCAGCGAACCCGCCAAGCGGCGGGAGATCGCGGAGCGGGTCGCGAAGGAAGACATCAAGTTCGTGCTCCTCTGGTTCACGGACATCGAGGGGCACCTGAAGAGCTTCGCAATCACTCCGAGCGAGCTCGAGGGTGCGCTCGACGACGGCATGGGATTCGACGGTTCCTCGATCTCGGGCTTCAACGCCATCGAGGAGTCGGACATGGTCGCGATTCCCGACCCGGAGACCTTCCAGATGATGCCGTGGCGCTCGGGCGAGTCCAAGGTCGCCAGGATGATCTGCGACGTCGTGACGCCCGAAGGGGAGCCGTACGAGGGCGACCCGCGCCATGTGCTACGGCGAGCGCTCGAGCGGATGCGCGAGCTCGGCTTCGGCACCTTCAATGTGGGGCCCGAGCTCGAGTACTTCCTTTTCGAGGACAACGGATCCGATCCGCAGGCCCTCGACGAGGGGGGCTACTTCTCGATGACGACGCTCGACGCTGCCTCCGAGCTCCGCAAGGAGACCATCCTCGCGCTCGAGTCGATGGGAATCCCGGTCGAGTACGCACACCACGAGGTCGGGCCCTCGCAACACGAGATTGACATCCGCTACCAGCCGGCCCTCGACATGGCCGACCACACGCTCACGTACCGCCTCGTCGTCAAGGAGATGGCGCAGAAGTACGGGGTTCACGCCACCTTCATGCCGAAGCCGCTCTTCGGTGAGAACGGGTCAGGCATGCACACGCACCAGTCGCTCTTCACGGACGGGAAGAACGCGTTCTTCGACGCCGAGGACGAATGGCACCTCTCGGAGGTCGGCAAGGCCTTCATCGCCGGCCAGCTCCGCCACGCCCGTGAGATCTCGGCGGTGTTCGCGCAGTGGGTGAATTCCTACAAGCGCCTCGTACCCGGCTACGAAGCACCCGTCTACTGCGCCTGGTCGCGGAGAAACCGCTCGGCGCTCATCCGGATCCCGCTGTACCACCCCGGGAAGGAGCAGGCGACTCGAGCGGAGATCCGCTGCCCCGATCCTGCCTGCAACCCCTATCTGACCTTCGCGACCCTCCTCCACGCCGGTCTCGAGGGAATCGAGAAGGGCTACGACCTTCCGGCTCCGATGGAGCAGAACCTCTATCACCTGACGGCCGAGCAGCGGCGCGAGCGCGGCATCGTCGCGCTGCCAGAGACGCTCGGCGAGGCGATCGGGGAGCTGGCCGAGTCGGAGCTCGCGCGGAAGGCGTTGGGGCCGCACGTCTTCTCCCGGTACGTCGAGCTGAAGCGCAAGGAATGGGACGACTACCGGGTGCAGCTCACGCCCTGGGAGCTCGAAAAGTACCTCCCGGTCTTGTGAACTCGAAGGCGCCCGGGTAGGCTGCATGTGTGTCACCGCTTCTCTTTCGAAGCGGGACGTACTGACGGCCGATCGCGAGCCTCCTGCAAGGGCGGCTCGTGGTCGTTAAGGCGGCGAACAGTGCCCGCGGCTACGTCGGCGGAGCCGGCGCTGGCCGAGCTCGGGCTTGGCGAGCTCTGTGGGCCGCTCGGGCCGACCGCGAACCACCCACCACGTTCAGCCTACGCCTCGAGGGCGCGCCTGTGGTGCACGCTACGTCACAAGAGACGCACGGCTTGGGGCCTATCATCGATCGTGTGATGGACGAGCCCACCGCCACATTCGCCTCATGACCTACGACGTCGCGATCGTCGGCGGAGGCTTCGCCGGAGTGACGGCTGCGCGCGACCTCGCCGCCGCCGGGCGGTCTGTCGTCGTCCTGGAGGCGCGGGACCGGCTCGGGGGGCGCACGTGGTACCGGCCGTTCGCCGGCACCGAGCACTGTGTGGAGCTGGGCGGAACGTGGTTCTCGCTCGCCCGGCAGCCGCCGTTGGCCGAGGAGGTCGAGCGCTACGGTGTGCGTGTCGTCCCGGCGGCGACCAGGCAGACCGCCCGCTGGCACACCGGCGGCGAAACGCGACAGGGGCTTCCCGTCCCGCAGAGCCAGGGAGCCGTGCTGGAGCGGACGCTACGCCGCCTGTCGTTCTCCTCGCAGGCGATCGACCTGAAGCGCGACGACGTCTCCGTGCCGGACTGGGTAGGTGACGATCTCCCCCATGCGACCCGGGACTTCCTCTTTGCGTGGGCCTCGTTCATGAGCGGCTCCGACCCGGCCGAGGTGTCGATGGTCGAGTTCCTCGGCATCTTCGCTGCGAACGGCGGCGACGTCTGGTCCCTCTACGACGAGATCTCCGAATGCTTCGCCGACGGAACCAGAGCCCTCCTCGACGCGCTGGCGGGGGACGCTGATACCGACGTCAGGCTCTCGACGCCCGTGACCCGGATCGATGACCGCGATGACGAGGTTGTCCTCGCGACGGACAGAGGCGAGCAGGTGCGAGCCGGCGCTGTCGTGGTCTCGGTCCCCGTGAACACGCTCGACGCGATCGAATTCGACCCGCCGCTCCCGACGGGCCTGGCCCGGATAGCCCGAGAAAAGCACCCCGGGCGCTCGCTGAAGGTCTGGGCGCTGGTCGAGGGAGTCCCTGAGGGACTTCTGGCGCTGGGATTCGGGACTCCGCTCCAGTGGCTGTCGGCCGAGCGCGTCGTTCCCGAGGGGACACTAGTCGTAGGCTTCGGGCACGAGACCGCCGGGCTCGACCTGGGCGACCCGAACGCCGTCGAGGCCGCCGTCCGGGTCTACGCGCCGGGCGCCCGTGTCCTCGCTGTCGACGCCCACAACTGGGTCGCCGATCCCTGGTCGAAGGGAACCTGGCTCGTCGCCAGGCCTGGCTGGCTGCGCGAGGGGCTCGTCGACGCGAGTGAGCCCTTTGGTCGGGTCGTGTTCGCGGGCTCGGACCTCGCCGAAGCGCACGGCGGCTGGATCGCCGGAGCCATCGCCAGCGGGCGGGCGGCCGCGTGCCGGCTCGTCCAGACCGAAGCGCCGTCCACCGTGCCATGAACCAGACGGAGCGCCACCTCAGGCTCGTCACCGAGACGATCGCGGCCGTCAACTCGACGCTCGACCTCGGAGAGCTCTTCGATCTCGTCGCCGCCCGGGTTGCCGAGGCGCTCGAGGCGGATGCCTGCTTCGTTTACCTCTACGACGAAGCCGCGGACGAGCTCGTTCTGCGCGCCTCGTGCGGAACGCGGGTGGACGAAATGACGCGCGTCCCGAAGATGCGCCCGGGTGAGGGCATCACGGGTGCCGCGGCCGCTCAGCGGGTTCCCGTGATGATCCCGAGAGAGGCGCATCTCGACCCGCGCTTCAAGAGCTTCCCGAACCTGCCGGAGGAGCAGTACCAGTCGATCCTGGCCGTGCCGATCCTCGCCAAGGAACGGCTCGAGGGCGCGCTGAACGTCCGCACCGAGCGGCCTCGTGAGTTCGACGAGGCCGAGATCGACCTCCTGATGGCCATCGCCGGCCAGGTCGCGCAGGCGATCGAGAACGCGAAGCTGTACGAGCATGCGCAGCAGCGCGTGGCCGAGCTCGAGGCCCTGGCGAAGATCTCCGAGGCGGTCTCAGAGTCGCTCTACCTCGAGGAGTCGCTGAGCGCGATCGTCGAGACGACGATGGCCGCAGTCGCCGCGACCGGCGCGGCGCTCGTGCTCGAGGACGGCAAGATCGCGTGGCCGGAGGGGCGGCCCGGCGCTCACGCGATCAGGCTCCCCCTACGCTGGAAGGGCCGAGAGATCGGAGAGCTGGTCTGTGACCGTGACACTCCGTTCACTACGGACGAGGCCAAGCTGCTCAGCTCGATCGCCAACCATGCAGCCGTCGCACTCGAGCACGGCCGGGCCGTCATGCGTGGGGTCATCGCCCAGGAGATTCACCACCGGGTGAAGAACAACTTGCAGACGGTCGCCTCGCTCCTCCGGCTTCAGGCCCGGGCGCCTGGAACCGACGCGCGCAAGGCGCTCGAGGACTCGGTCACCCGGATCCTCGCGATCGCCGCCGTGCATGAGGTGCTCACCGAGCGGCGGGACGACGACGTCGATCTCGGCGAGCTGGTCGAGCGGCTACGCGCGATGCTCGTCCAGGGACTCGGAGCCGAGAAGCACGTCGAGTCGCACGTCGAGCCCGTCTCCCTCCAGGGCGGACGCGCGACTGCGCTCGCGCTCGTGTTTGCGGAGCTCCTCCAGAACGCGCTCGAGCACGGGGGCAACGAGATCCGAGTTCAGCTAGCGCGCCGGAATGGGAGCGCGCTCCTCAGCGTTTCGGACAATGGTGAGTGGACGCAGCCGAACGGCGACGGCACCGGGCTTTCGATCGTCCGGGCGCTCGTGCGTGACGAGCTGGGCGGGA
The DNA here is from genome assembly GCA_035632855.1 of Gaiellaceae bacterium. GTDB lineage: Bacteria > Actinomycetota > Thermoleophilia > Gaiellales > Gaiellaceae > DASQGA01. The sequence goes on from DASQGA010000211.1 coordinate 11,139, forward strand.
CGCTCGTGCTCGCAGACGATGGCGGCCTCCGGGCCGAGGTGACCTTTCCTGCGTGATGGTTGACCGAAAATCACCTGCCAATTACCGATCAACCATCTGATGGCCTACCGGATCGTCGATGCGAGCGAGTTCGAGGGTCGCCGGAAGCCGATCCGCGAAAGCCTCGGCGTGTCCGCGTTCGGCATCAATCAGTACGACTCTCCACCTGGATTCGAGGGCCGCCCCCACGACGAGCTCGATTCCGGCCAGGAGGAGGTCTACGTTCCGCTCGCTGGGAGCGGTTTCATCGTGATCGAGGACGAGGAGGAGGCCCTGGCGCCGGGGCGGTATGTGTTCGTTCCCCCGGATCAAACGCGTCAGGTGGTCGCCGGCCCCGAGGGGCTCTCGTACGTCGTCATCGGGTCGCGCCCCGGGGCCTACATGCCC
>DASQGA010000212.1:0-6457 GCA_035632855.1 Gaiellaceae bacterium
GGCGGCGACCGATTCGTCCACGGACGCGTTCGCGTTCCTGCGGTTGAAGGTCTCCGTCGCCCCGAAGCTGAAGTGCACCTCGTCCAGGATCGTCGCTGCGAGCCGCTCGTAGCCCTTCTCGTTCAGCACGAGGCCTGCATAAACGGTGCCGTCACGCCGCTCGATTCCGGCCGCGACATCCTCCGCTCCCGTCATCTGCGGCACGCGCCCCGGGTGAACGAAGCTCGCCGCCTCGATCCGAGGAACGCCCACAGCAGCCAGGCGGTTGACGAGCTCAGCCCGAACCTGTGCCGACAGGGGTTCCGGCTCGTTCTGAAGCCCGTCCCGCGGGCCCACGTCGCAGATGGTCGCCTTCACGCCGAGAGACTAGATGGTTGATCGACAATTACCGCACCCTCGGATGGCGGCCCAGACACGGCGCCAGAGCGCGCCCTCGCCCTTGTCAAGGCTTCTAGCCTTGCCTGCGGGCGATGGCACACCCTGGCTTGGTCTGGCCCGTCCCCGCGGGCGCGCCAATTACCGACCAACCATCGAGAAGCCACAACCTGGCATGATCCCCTGCCGGTGGCAGTCCCCGCGTTCTCCCGCGACCAGGTCTACGCGGCGCTCGATCCCGGCGAGGCCGTCGAGGCCGTGCGTGAAGCGTTCATCGAGCACGCGCGCGGCTCCTGGACGATGCCGTCGAAGGTCTATGTAGAGGCGGCCGAGGGAGACTTCCGGGCGATGCCCGCGGCAGGCGCGGGGCACACGGTCCTCAAGTGGGTCACCTCGTTTCCAGGCAATCCTGCGCGAGGGCTCCCGACGGTCGGCGGCGTCGTGCTGCTCTCGGACGCCGCAACCGGCGAACTTCGGGCGCTCCTCGACGCGGGAGCGGTCACCGAAGTCAGAACCGGCGCGGCGGCCGTCCTCGCCGCGGAGACCCTTTCCGTCGAGGCCGAGAGCCCCGCTGCTGTGATCGGGTGCGGTGTGAACGGGCGAGCGGTCGCGCGGACGTTCCTTGCGCGCGGCAGGAGCGTCCTCCTCTGGGACGCTCGACCCGGACAGGCCGCCGCGGTTGCGAGCGAGCTGGGCGGAGAGGCGTCGGCCGCCCGCGAAGCGTCGGAGGCTCTGTCTGCCGGCGTCGTCGCGACCGTCACGCCCGGCCATGAGCCCGTGTTCCGGGACGGGGACCTTCACCCGGGCCAGCACGTCAGTCTGATGGGCGCGGACGGCCCCGGCAAAGCCGAGATCACAGATGGCGAGCTGGCGCGCTCCCGCATCGTCTGCGACGAGTGGGAGCAAGCGAGCCATAATGGCGACCTCGGCCATGCACTCGCGGCGGGGGCGATCCGGCGCGGGGACGTAGCCGAGCTCGGCCAGGTCCTGCTCGGCACCGAGGAAGGGCGGCGCGGCGACGAGGAGATCACGATCTTCGACTCGACGGGTCTCGCCGTCCAGGATCTGGCGGTCGCGCTCGCGGTCTACCGGCGCTACCAACAAGAGCCAGGCTCTGACGTCTTCGTGGATACCGTCAGCGTTCCGATCGGCTAGGAGGGATTAGTGGAACGCCGCTCGTCGTCGGGGTGCGATGGTCGTTCCGAGGCAAGGACGCAGGGAGTGCCGATAGCAGCGCTATCGGTGCGACTGAGGACGCCGCCTCGCGAGCAGCATGGCCCGACGGCACAGCTGCGTTTCGCCGAGCCCTCCTCCAAAGGAGGGCCAAGCTCTCCCCACTAAGGAGGGGACATGGGTGGAATCACACACTTCGAGATCCGTGCTGGGGACATGCACCGAGCGCGCAAGTTCTGGGAGTCGCTGTTCGGCTGGAAGTTCCGCGACTGGGAGGGCCCGATCCAGTACACGATGGCCGAGGTTGGCGGCAACCCGACGGCCGGGCTCTATGCGTCCGAGATCCAGGAGCGCGGACTGGTCGTCTACTTCGACGTCGACGACGTCCAGGCTGCGACCGGGCGGGTGCGCGAACTCGGCGGGCAGGTCACGACCGACAGGAGCCCGATTCCCGAGACGGGTTGGTTCGCCCACTGCCTCGATACGGAGGGCAATCCGTTCGGCATCTTCGAGACGGACGAATCCGTGCCGATCCCGGGGGCCTAGCGTCGACACGAATCCGGCACGAATCGCGCGCCACACGCGCCCCGGGCAGCGCTACGCTCGACGCGGGGGAACCACTAACCAGGGGGTCCCCCGGGGGAGCACCAGGGACTCGTCCGCTCGACCGGCCGGCCGGGCTGGTGTCGCCTAGCCTCGCTCGACGGGTAGCCCTCGGCTTGACCAGTCGCTCCACGAGCCCGCATAGAGCTTGGCATCCTCACGCCCGGCGGCTGCCAGGGCGAGGAGATCTACGCACGCCGTGATCCCCGATCCGCAATAGACGACGATCTCCTCGGCCTCGAGTACGTCCGCCGGCAGCGAGGCTGCGGTCTCGAACGGGACGTTCACCGCGCCCGGGATCCGTCCAGCCACCGGGTCGATCGGCTCCACCTCGCCTCGATAGCGCTCCGGCGCGCGTGCATCGACGACGACGAGCCCAGGCTCGCCGAGCCGCCGCCTGAGGTCTTCCGCCTCGACCGTGTCCGCCCGCAGCACCGACGGTACGAACTTCTCGCGGACGACAACCGCCTCGCCCTTCTCGAGGGGACCTCGCCAGGCCTCGAGCCCGCCCGCGAGCACCGCCGCCTGCGGGTGCCCGAAATGGCGCAGGAGCCACCAGAGACGAGCGGCTCCTCCGCTCATGCCCTCGTCGTAGGCGACCACGAAGACGTCCGAGCCGATTCCCGCCCGACCGGCCGCCTCGGCGAACTGCTCCGCAGCCGGAAGCGGATGGCGGCCGCCCACACCGGAGGCAGGGCTCGAAAGCTCCCGCTCGACGTCGAGGAAGCTGGCGCCAGGTATGTGTCCGGCCAGCCAGAGCTCATGACCCCGGTCGGGGTTACCGAGCTTCCACCTGCAGTCCACGAATTGATAGCGCACGTGGCTAGGCCGCTGCGATCCGGAAGACCGTTCCCGACGACGAAGCGACGTAGAGCTCGCCCTGGCCGTCCTCGCCGAACGAAGTCAGCCCGTCGACTTCGATCGGCTCTCTCCGGACGCTCTCCCGCGCACCGTCAGCGGCAATGCTCCAGACCATGCCGCTGCAGTAGTCGCCGTAGACGTAACGGCCCTCGAGCGCTGGCACCTCGTCGCCTCGGTAGACGAAGCCGCCGGTCACGGAGCACCCCTCGTCATGGCCGTACACCGCGACCGGGCCCACGAGGCGGCCCTCCGGGTTCGGCTCCTTCTCCTCGTACGCGGCATCGCCTTCGAACACGTCCCAGCCGAAGTTCGCGAGGTTGCCGACCTCGTCCCGCGGAAGGCGATCGATCTCCTCGAACTCCCCCTGGCCGACATCGCCGATCCAGAGGTCGCCATTCTCACGGTCGAACGAGAACCGCCAGGGGTTCCGGAGCCCGTACGCGGCGATCTCTGGCGCCGGACGGCCTTCGGAGATGTCCAGCGTCAGCAACTTGCCGAGGCGGCTCGAAAGGTCTTGCGCCCGGTTCTCAGGGTCGCCTGCCGACCCTCCGTCACCCATGCCCACCCAGAGCCGTCCATCGGGACCGAAGACAAGCTGACCGCCGTTGTGATTCGAGTACGGCTGGTCGATGGCGAGCAGCACGCGCCCACTCGCCGGGTCGACGCCGGTTCGGTCATCGAGCGCCCGGAACTCCACGACCCGCGTGTCACCGTTGAGGTCCGTGTAGTCGACGTAGAGGAGCCCGTTCTCCGCGTAGTCAGGATGGAACGCGACGGACAGGAGACCCTGCTCGCCCCCGCTCACGACCTCGCTCGTGAGGTCGAGGAACGGCTCTGCCTCGACCCGCCCGCCTGTCACGATCCGGATGCGGCCCGTCTGCTCGACGACGTACAGCCGGTCTGGCTCACCGGGCGCCGCGGCGACGTGGACCGGGCTGTCCAGTCCACGGGCGGCCACGACGAGACGAATCCCCTCGGAGGGGGGCTCGGTCTCGACCGAGGCTCCCGAACCGGTGGTGGCTCCCGACCCCGTGGTTGCCGTGCGAGCACCGTCGTCGCCACCGGCGCAGCCCGCTACGAGTGCGAGCGCGGACAGCGTGAGAAGGAGGGCGGCGCGCATGGCGTCACCGTAGCTACGCCCCGCCGGGGCAACCGGTTCCTACTGGGCGGCGAGGCGGTAGACCGAGCCGCCGTTGTGTGAGAGAAGGTAGATCCCGCCGTTCGACCCGAGGCCGAACGAGGACAGGTTTCCGGGAACCGTGAAGGGCTCGCGCCGGAAGCCCGTCTTGTGCCCGCGCGCCCAGCGGAAGCTCCAGACATCTCCTGTGCAGTAGTCGCCGAAGAAGTACCGGCCGCGGGCCTCGGAAGGGACACCACTGGTGCGGCCTACAAACCCTCCGGTGACCGAGCAGCGGGAGCCTCCGTGGCTGTACTCGTGGATCGGCCATCTGAGGATGCTCGGACGGCGAAGCCCTCTCGAGTTGTCATACAGGTGCCGGTTCCCCTCGTAGACCCGCCAGCCGTAGTTCTCGAGCCCGCGAGCCCCGGGCCTGAAGATGTCGATTTCCTCCCACTCGCCCTGCCCGACGTCGGCAACGTAGAAGTGCCCTGTACTCGGGTCGACCGAGAAGCGCCACGGATTGCGGAGCCCGAGCGCGACGATCGACGCTTTCGCGCTAGGCCGGTCCACATTGATGCGCAGGAGCTTGCCGAGGCGGCTCGTGAGGCGCTGGGCGCGGTTCCCGGGATCGCCTGCCGACCCTCCATCACCCATCCCGACGTAGAGACGCCCGTCGTTTCCGAACGCAACCTGACCACCTTGGTGATTGCTATACGGCTGGTCCACCCTCAACCAAACCTTTAGCGTTCGCCGCAGTGCGCGCGTGCCGTTCGCATTGGTACGCAGCCCGACCACCCGCGTGTCTCCCGCCCGGTTCGTGTAGTTGACGAACACACGGTGGTTCTGGGCGAAGCGCGGGTGGAAGGCGAGAGACAAAAGCCCCTGCTCGCCGCAGCAGGTGACGAGGTCGGAGATGTTCAGAAAGGGGGTCGACCGCACCTGGCCGTTCTGGACGATCCGGATGACGCCGCCCTGTTGGACGACGTAGAGGCGGCCCGACTGGGCCGGCGTGGACGCCAGGTGCACAGGGTTCGAGAACCCCGAAGCGACGGGGGCCAGACGGAGGGCACCCGAGGCAGGAGCGGCGACTACGCCGGCGAGCAGCAAGCCCGCGAGCGCAGTACGAGCCCGGCGCATGGTCAAGTGTCTTGGCATGAAAGACCCCGGTTCGCGTCCCTCGAGAGCCGGTGCCGGCAAGACTAGCCAGGCCACCGGCTGCGCTTCTGAGATTACCGCAGTCCTGTTGCCGGCGCCGCAAGGCGAAGAGTCTCGCCGAGGCCGATTCGCCCCCGACCCGACTTCCGCTCGTAGAGACGCTGGTCCGCAGCGCGGAAGAGCGTGAGCGCCTCCGCTCCCTCGAGGGGCGAGAAAGCCCAGCCAAAGGTGATCCTCGTCCCTTCGGCCGCGACGGCTGCCTCGAGGCGCTCCGCCAGCTGACGTGCCTCTTCGCCTGAGCGCACCGAGCTCAGCACCGCGAACTCGTCTCCGCCGACCCGGGCCACTTCGTCCTCGTCGCGAAGCGCCTTACCAAGCACGACCGCGAGGCGCTGAAGGACCTCGTTCCCTTCCGCATGTCCACGGCTGTCGTTGATGAGCTTCAGGCCATCCATATCTCCGAGGAGGAGAGCGAACGACCGGGCCTCGGCGAGCCGCCGGCTCATGGCGGCCTCGAAGCCGCGGGTGTTCGGAAGCCCGGTGAGAGCGTCCCGCTCGGCCAGAAGCCTGAGCTGGGCGACGAGCTCCTGGTTCCGGTGCGCGAAGGACCCGATCAGGAAGCCGATGCCCGCGTAAGTAATGAGCCGGATCCAGGCGCTTTGGGCGAGGACCTCGGCCGCCGGCAGATTCTCGTTCAGGACGATTCCGAGCGCGTACAGCCCTGCTGCTGCCCCTCCGGCCGTCGCGCCGAAGTACGGCCCGAGGGCGAGCGCAACGAGCGCCACCGCGAAGTAGTAGAAGTTCGCGAGCCCGAGGCCCGGCGTCTCCAGCGTGAGAAACCCGGCGAAGACCAACCCGAACGTCAGGAGGGAGGCACCGATCAAGGCCCCGCGATGCGAGGTGGCCGCAGTCATGTTCACAGTAGATCGCCCGGCCCAGTTGCCCGGGCCCCCCCTCGAACGAGGGATTCGTTAGGTCTGTTCGACTAAAGGGTTGGTGTGAAAATTCGGCCGCCGTCGGGGGCGCTCTAGACCAAGCTGTGTAGCTTCGACGGTACGTCGATCTGTCCGATCGACGATTGAGAGTGGCGGGGCGACGGCGGGATGACCCAAGACCAAGCTGACTCGGTGTCTTTGCCCAGACCTGTCTCCCGCCGCCACTCCGTCGGCC
>DASQGA010000213.1:0-2690 GCA_035632855.1 Gaiellaceae bacterium
AGGACAGCCGCGAGCACTTCGAGGTGCGCACGCACAAGCGCCTGATCGACATCCACTCGCCGACCCCAAAGACGGTCGACTCGCTGATGCGGCTCGACCTCCCGGCGGGCGTCGATATCGAGATCAAATTGTGATCGCTTCGCTCTCACGCAATTTGATCTCGAGGAAACCCATGAAGCGGGCATTCAGTGACAGCCTGGAAACCCGCTTGCTTGGTGCTGCCGCGGTTGTCTTTCACTTTTGCCGGAGGCAAAAGTGAAAGGGATCATCGGACGCAAGCTCGGGATGACGCAGGTCTTCGACCCGGAGAGCGGCTCGCTCACGCCCGTGACGGTGATCGAGGCGGGACCGTGTCCCGTGGTCTCGATCCGGATGGCGGACACAGACGGCTACGACGCCGTCCAGCTCGCCTTCGATGCCGTGCCGGAGCGGAAGCTCCAGCGTCCGAGGCTCGGGCATCTGAAGAAGCACGGGGTCGGGCCCCACCGCAGACTGGTGGAGATCCGCGGGGCGCACGAGCTGACGCCGGGGGAGACCATGACGGTCGAGGCCTTCGAGCCCGGCGACAAGGTCAAGGTCACCGGGATCTCGATCGGGAAGGGGTTCCAGGGGACGATCAAGCGGCACAACTTCTCCCGCGGCCCGGTCAGCCACGGTTCGCACAACGTTCGCGGGCCGGGGTCAATCGGCGCCTCTGCCACGCCTTCACGCGTCTTCAAGGGAATGAAGATGGCCGGCCAAATGGGCAACAAGCGCATTACCCAGGTCGGCCTCACGGTCGTCGACCGGGACCCCGAGCAGAACCTGCTCCTCCTGAAAGGCGCGGTCCCCGGCCACAGGAACGGCATCGTCGTCATCCGCGAGGACAAGCGTTAGATGGCTGCACCCAAGGCACCCCTCCTCGACCTCGCCGGCAAGAAGGCGAAGGACGTGACGCTCGCAGAGGCCGTCTTCACCGCCGAAGTGAAGCCGCACCTCATCCACGAGACCGTCCGGTCCGAGACCTCGGCTGCTCGTGCGAACACGCGCGGCGGGAAGTCGCGCGCCCTCGTCTCCGGCGGGCGGGCAAAGCCGTGGCGCCAGAAGGGCACCGGTCGTGCGCGCCAGGGCACCACGCGAGCGCCGCAGTGGACGGGAGGCGGAATGGCTTTCCCGCCCAACAACCGCGCTTTCGAGGTCAAGGTGAACAGGAAGGCTCGCAAGGCTGCTCTCCGCGGGGCCCTCTCTTTCCATGCCCAGCAGGGGACGCTGGCCGTGCTGGACGCAGCCGACTTCGCGGAGCCCTCAACGAAGAGCGCTGTCGCGCTCGCCACGGCGTGGGGCAGGGACTTTCCTCTCCTCGTGATCGCCGAGCGCGAGGAGCAGCCGCTGGTCAAGTCCTTTCGGAACCTCGAGCGCTCGCTCGTAGTCGAGCCGGCCGAGCTCGAGGTCGGCGCGCTCGTCTGGGCGCGATCGGTGCTCGTCTCGCAAGCCGCCCTCGAGCGTGTTCAACAGATGGCGGACGGAGGGGGCCGTCACTCATGAGCCTGACGTCCCGCGAAGTCCTGATCGCTCCTGTCGTCTCCGAGAAGAGTTACAGCCTGATCGAGAACAACAAGTACTCCTTCCGCGTCCACGAGAAGGCGCACAAGACGCAGATCCGCCAGGCCGTGGAGGAGCTCTTCGACGTGAAGGTCGAGGGCGTCAACGTCCTCAAGGTGCAGGCGAAGCCCAAGCGCCGGGGCATGTCGAAGGGCACGAAGCCGGGCTGGAAGAAAGCGATCGTCCAGCTTCGCTCCGGTGACCGGATCGAGATCTTCGAAGGAGCCGCGGTCTAGTGCCCCTTCACGAAGCTAATCAGCAGTACCTGGAGGGGCACTGACAATGCCGATCAGGAAGTACAAGCCAACGAGCCCGGGCCGGCGCTTTCGCAGCGTCTCGACCTTCGAGGAGGTCACGAAGACGACGCCGGAGAAGAGCCTGCTCGAGCCCGTGAAGAAGACGGGCGGCCGGAACAACAACGGGCGCATCACCACGCGCCACCAGGGCGGCGGCCACAAGCGCCGTTATCGGGTCGTCGACTTCAAGCGGACGAAGGACGGCGTGCCTGCGAAGGTGGCGGCGATCGAGTACGACCCGAACCGGTCGGCGCGGATCGCCCTGCTCCACTACGAGGACGGCGCCAAGTCCTACATCCTCGCGCCTGCGCGCATCCAGGTGGGGCAGAAGGTCGAATCCGGGCCCAACGCCGACATCAAGCCGGGGAACGCCCTGCCGCTTTCGAACATCCCGACCGGAACGCTCGTCCACAACGTCGAGCTGAAGCCGGGCCGAGGCGGCCAGATGGCGCGTAGCGCGGGGGCCGGAGTCCAGCTCGTCGCCAAGGACAGCGGCTTCGCCGTGCTCCGTGTCCCTTCCGGTGAGATGCGCCGGGTGCCACTCACCTGCCGTGCGACCGTCGGCCAGGTGGGGAACGTGGACCACGAGAACCAGAACAGCGGCAAGGCTGGACGCAGCCGCTGGCTCGGCAAGCGCCCGACCGTCCGCGGCTCGGCCATGAACCCGGTCGACCATCCCCATGGCGGCGGCGAGGGCAAGTCGAAGGGCGGCCGGCACCCGGTCACGCCCTGGGGCGTCCCGACGCTCGGCAAGCGCACCCGCAAGAAGCGCAAAGAGTCCGACAAGCTCATCGTCCGCGGCCGCCGCCGCGG
>DASQGA010000214.1:0-5472 GCA_035632855.1 Gaiellaceae bacterium
CAGCGCCGAGCCAGCGATGATCGGGGTGTCGTCTCCGGGGAACTCGTACTTGGTAAGGAGCTCGCGGACCTCGAGCTCGACAAGCTCGAGGAGCTCGGGGTCGTCGACCATGTCGGCCTTGTTCAGGAACACGACGATGTAAGGCACCTCGACCTGGCGGGCGAGGAGGATGTGCTCCCGGGTCTGCGGCATGGGCCCGTCCGCCGCCGAGACGACGAGAATCGCGCCGTCCATCTGGGCGGCGCCCGTGATCATGTTCTTGATGTAGTCGGCGTGGCCCGGGCAGTCGACGTGCGCGTAGTGACGGTTCTCCGTCTCGTACTCGACGTGCGAGGCGGCGATCGTGATGCCGCGCTCCTTCTCCTCCGGAGCCTTGTCGATCTGGTCGAACTGGGTGAAGGAGGTGCCTGTCCCGGTCTCTGCCAGCACCTTCGTGATCGCCGCCGTCAGAGTCGTCTTGCCGTGGTCGATGTGACCGATGGTGCCGACGTTGACGTGGGGCTTCGTGCGCTCGAACTTCTGCTTAGCCATTAGTCCTCCGTGTCCTTTACGAACCCTGCGCCGCTGAGACGATCTCGCTTGCGATCGACTGCGGCACCTCTTCGTACCGATCGAATTGCATGGTGAAGGTGGCGCGGCCCTGGGTCATCGACCTCAGGTCCGTCGCGTACCCGAACATCTCCGCGAGCGGGACGTGGGCGCGCACCGACTGTGCGTTCCCCCGCGGCTCGAGGTTCTCGACCCGCCCGCGCCGCGAGTTCAGATTGCCCATGACGTCACCGAGGTAGTCCTCGGGCGTCACGACCTCGACCGCCATCACCGGCTCGAGCAGCTTCGGCTTCGCCCGCTGCGCCGCGTTCTTGAACGCCATCGAGCCCGCGATTTTGAACGCCATCTCGCTCGAGTCGACGTCGTGGTAGGAGCCGTCGACGAGCTCGATGCGGATGTCGACGACCGGGTACCCCGCGAGGATGCCCGACTCCATCGACTCCTGGATGCCCAGGTCGACCGAGGGGATGTACTCACGCGGGATCTTCCCGCCCACGATCTTGTCGATGAACTCGTAGCCCTCCCCGGGCTCGCTCGGCTCAAGATTTATGACCGCGTGGCCGTACTGGCCCCGGCCGCCGGTCTGGCGGACGAAGCGCCCGACGATCTTGTCGACCCGCTTCGAGACCGTCTCGCGGTAGGCGACCTGGGGGCGGCCCACCGTCGCGTCGACCGAGAACTCGCGCATGAGGCGGTCGACGATGATCTCGAGGTGGAGCTCGCCCATGCCGGCGATAATCGTCTGGCCGGTCTCGTCGTCCGTGTGGACACGGAAGGTCGGGTCCTCCTCGCTGAGGCGCTGCAGACCCGCGCCGAGCTTGTCCTGGTCGCCTTTCGTCTTCGGCTCGATCGCGACCGAGATGACCGGATCGGGAAAGTCCATCGACTCGAGCAGGATGGGAGCGGTCTCCGCCGACAACGTGTCACCGGTGGTCGTCGACTTGAGCCCGACTGCCGCGACGATCTCGCCGGCACCGATCTCCTCGCGCTCCTCGCGGTGGTTCGCGTGCATCTGAAGCAGGCGGCCGATCCGCTCGGTCTTTCCAGTCGACGTATTGAGGACGCGCTCGCCAGCCTTGACCTTCCCCGAGTAGACCCGGAAATAGGTCAGCTTGCCGACGTAGGGATCGCTCATGACCTTGAAGGCCAGCGCGGAGAACGGCTCGTCTTCGGAGGGTCGGCGCGAAAGCTCGTGGTCGGTTCGCGGGTCGCGCCCGTGCATCGGCGGGACGTCGAGCGGGCTCGGAAGATAGTCGATCACCGAGTCGAGCAACGGCTGCACACCCTTGTTCTTGAAAGCCGAGCCAAGGAGGATCGGGGTGACGGCGATCTCGAGCGTGGCCTTGCGAAGAGCCCGCCGGATCATCTCCGACGTGACTGCCGACTCGTCCGTGAGGTAGCTCTCGAGAAGCTCCTCGTCGTGCTCGGCGACCGCGTCGATCAGCTGGTGGTGGTACTCCTCGGCCTGCTCGCGGAGCTCCTCCGGGATCTCGATCTCGTCGATCTTGATGCCGAGGTCGTCCGCCCAGACCACAGCCTTCATGTCGATCACGTCGACGACGCCGCGGAAGTGCTCCTCCTGCCCGACCGGGAGCTGCACCGGCACGGGGTGGGCTCCGAGCCGGTCGACCATCGACTGAACGGAGCCGAAGAAGTCAGCTCCGACGCGATCCATCTTGTTGATGAAAGCGACTCGGGGGACGCGGTACCGGTCGGCCTGACGCCAGACGGTCTCGGACTGCGGCTCGACGCCCGCGACGGCGTCGAACACCGCGATCGCACCGTCGAGGACGCGAAGGCTCCGCTCCACTTCGACTGTGAAGTCCACGTGCCCGGGCGTATCGATAATGTTGATACGAAAATCGCGCCAGAACGCCGTCGTCGCAGCAGACGTGATCGTGATTCCACGCTCCTGCTCCTGCGCCATCCAGTCCATGACGGCAGCGCCCTCGTGAACCTCGCCCATCTTGTGGGTTCGGCCGGTGAAATACAGGATCCGCTCGGTCGTGGTGGTCTTGCCAGCGTCGATGTGCGCCATGATCCCGATGTTCCGGACCTTCTCGAGCGCGATCTTGTCGCCGGCGACGGTTGCAGTCTTCTCAGCCATCAGAGGTCCCTGCTACCACCTGTAGTGCGCAAAGGCCTTGTTGGCCTGCGCCATCCTGTAGAGATCGTCCTTGCGCTTGAACGCGCCGCCCTGCTGGTTGATCGCGTCAAGGATCTCGCCGGCAAGCTTCTCCTGCATGTGCTTCTCTCGCCGGTCGCGCGAGTAGTTGACGATCCAGCGCACCGCGAGCGTCCGCGCACGGCGCTGAGGCACCTCGATCGGAACCTGGTAGTTGGCGCCGCCTACGCGGCGCGAGCGAACCTCGAGCACGGGCGTCACCGTCTTCACGGCCTGCTCGAGCACGTCGACCGGGGGCTTGCCCGTCTTCTCGCCGATCACGTCGAGCGCCTCGTACACGATCCTCTCGGCGGTGGACTTCTTCCCGCGCGTCATCACCTTGTTGATCATCTGGGTGACCAGCTTCGAGTGGTAGACGGGATCCGGATCGGGCTCGCGCACAGCAACGTCTGCACGGCGCGGCATTAGCGATCACCTTCCGAGCAGATCGTGCTCTCAGGCCGCGAAAAGCGAGCATCGCAATGGGCCTCGTGCCAGCGGCACTCGGCAGAGTGCTCGTAGCTGGAAGCTACGGGCGCGACCGAGGACGCCGCGAGGCGACGCTTTGCAGCGGTCATGAGAGTGCGAGATGGGAGAAAGGGGGTCGCCAACTTAGGAGCCGCCTTTCTTGGCCCCGTACCGCGAACGGGCCTGGCGGCGATCAGAGACGCCGGCGGTGTCAAGCGCGGCGCGGATCACCTTGTAGCGAACGCCCGGGAGATCCTTGACCCGGCCACCACGGACCAGCACGACCGAGTGCTCCTGGAGGTTGTGCCCCTCGCCCGGGATGTAGGTGGTGACCTCCATCCCATTCGTGAGGCGCACCCGCGCAACCTTCCGTAGCGCCGAATTCGGCTTTTTCGGAGTAACCGTGAAGACGCGCGTGCAGACGCCCCGCTTCTGGGGGGCTCCGCGCAGGGCAGGCGTCTTGGTCTTGCTGGTGGGGGCGGTGCGGCCCTTTCGGACAAGCTGATTCACGGTTGGCACGAGTCTTTCGAGCTCTCCTGGTCGAGGTTTCTACGCAAAGAAAGCTCGGCGCAGGCAGCTGGTGCCCACCCCGAACCTCGCGGAATGGTAGCAGCAACGGTGCGCCCGTGACGCCAGGGTCCAGGGTATGAAAAGTGAAAAAACGCCCCTATTGTCAGTGGGCGGCCCCACTACACCGGATGGCGACCGGAATGACTCTGTATTTCCAGACTACGACGTGGATTGCGGTCGGCGCCGCGCTCGGCGCCGCTGCAATCGCGCTCGTCTTGGCCGTCGTCCTGACGGTGCTCGTTCTGCGCTCGCGGCGCGACCGGCAGGATCCCGACGTCGAGCGCCTGTTCAAGGAATCCGACGCTCGCTTCGAGCAGATGCTCGAAGATCTCTCCCGCGAACTCACCCAGGCCCGAGAGGAGAGCCAGAAATCGCAGCGGCTCGCGAGCCTTGGCGGCTCGATTGACCTCGACTCGGTCGCCCGCCAGGTTGTTGAAGCGGCGCTCGACCTCGCTCCGGCCGATGCAGCGATGGTGGTCATCGCCCAGTCGGGGGACGACCCCGTCGTGGCTACGGCCGGAATGACCCCGGAGGAGGCCGAACGGCTGCCGGTCGGCGGCCCGCCCGACGGCGGGGAGGCCCGCACGATCACAATCAGCTACCGCTACGCCGACGAGAGCGCTGGCGACGGAGCCCTGATCCGCGGCGGTCTCGTGATTCCCCTCATGACGGCCCGCGAGTCGATTGGAAGCGTCGGAGTCTTCTGGCGAGGCCGCGAGCGACAGCTCTCCGAGCAGGAGCTCCGCGAGTTCGAGGAGTTGGCCGCCGCAGCCGCACCGACAATCGATAACGCCCGCCGGTTCCACGAGGCGCGGCAGCTGGCCGACCTCGATGCGCTTACGAGCCTGCACAACCGCCGCTACTTTCACGACGCGCTCGCGCGGGAATGCGCACGAGCAACCCGCTACGAGCGCTCGCTCGTGCTGCTCGTGTTCGACATCGACGACTTCAAGTCGATCAACGACCGAGAAGGCCATCTGGGCGGCGACCACGTGTTGGCACAGCTAGGCGACCGGGTTCAGTCCGTGCTCCGGAGCTCCGACGTGGGCTGCCGGGTGGGCGGCGACGAGTTCGCGGTCATCCTGCCTGAGTCTGCTCTGCTGGAGGCGGAGCAACTCTTTCGCCGACTTCAGTTTGCCGTCGCCAACCGCTCGACGGGGCCCGCGGAGCGCCTACGCATCTCCGGCGGGGTCGCAGAGCTTCGGCCGAACGACGATCCTGTCTCGTTCTTCGAACGAGCCGACGATGCGCTTTACCAGGCCAAGCAGGCCGGCAAGGGACGCGCAATCGCTGGAATCAACGCGCCCTGAGGGTGTGCAGATTTCCTCCCCAGGTGCCTGTGAATTCTGTGGACAACCGAGCATGAGCTTCCCCCGCCCCGCGGTGCCACAGCCGCCGTCGGAGAATCTAGAAGAATCGAGCAAGCGGTTCTAGACCCGGCGGCCGAAAAGTCTTCGCAAAGAGCGTAGTTCTTGTTCCCGGAAGCCGGCGGCCCTTCGAACGCGTGCGGGCGAGGAAATCCCCGCCCACACGACTAGCCCGATAGGAACCCGCTTCTAGGAGGGCTTCTCCTCGTCCAGCGGCGACTCGACTTCGGGGATCTCCTCGGCCTCCGGACTCTCGAGCGCGGCGTCGCCGTTCGTCTCCGGCTGTCCGCCGAAGTCGAGGTCGAGTAGGCCGAGATCTGGACTGCCGTCGGAGCCGATCTCCTCGAGCGCCGC
>DASQGA010000215.1:0-4623 GCA_035632855.1 Gaiellaceae bacterium
GCATATCTCCTGGAGGCGCTCGCACGCCGCTCGCTCAACCTCCGCTGCGTCGCGACCTCGCTCCGAACGGAAACGGCCGGCCGCGAGCTCGGCCTCACGATCGAGCCGTTCGAAGGACTCGACCGGCTCGACATCGCGATTGACGGGGCGGATCAAGTCGATCCGGCGTGTTGGCTCGTGAAGGGGGGCGGAGCGGCACACACGCGAGAGAAGATCGTGGCGGCGGCTGCCGACCGCTTCGTCGTCATCGCCTCCG
Organism: Gaiellaceae bacterium; assembly: GCA_035632855.1. Lineage (GTDB taxonomy): Bacteria > Actinomycetota > Thermoleophilia > Gaiellales > Gaiellaceae > DASQGA01. Next base: position 257 of record DASQGA010000215.1, read on the forward strand.
CCGACAAGCTCGTCGCGGCGATCGCGCCCCCCGTGCCGCTCGAGCTGCTGGCGTACGGGTTGGACGCGACCCTTCGTCGCCTTGGCTCGGTCGAGCTTCGCGACGTGCCCCCGAGCCCGGACGGCGGCGTGATCGCCGACTACATCGGGGCGGTCGACGACCCCGATGAGCTTTCGGCGCGGCTCTCCGAGATTCCCGGCGTCGTCGAGCACGGGCTCTTCCCGCCAGCCCTCGTCGGCGAAGTGCTCGTCGCGCGCGACGGCCAAGTCGAGCGCCTGTTCCCGCCCAACTAGCGGCTCTCGAGGGGGATCGTGAACCGGTGCGCGGTGTGCGTGCCGGAGAAGCGGGCCACCTTCGTGTCCTTCAGCCTGCGCGGCCGGCTGCGAGGACGTCGGCCTCGCGGATGTCCTGGCGCCCCTTCGGCGCCACCACCCAGATGTGCCCGTTCGCGCGCAGGTACTGGACGAGCGACTCGATCCGGGCCAGGTCACCCCTCGACTCCGCGCCCAGGAAAATGAGGTCGGACTCCGGCTCGGGCGCGGTCGCATAGTGTTCGACGCGCTCCTCCAGGAGCGTACGGAAGTCGCCGTCGTCCAGGTCGACGACCGCCACGCTCGCTTCTGGCTTGACGCCGAGCTTGTCGAGGAGCGACTTCGGGTTCCGGATCCGCTCGGCCCATCGCTCGGCTTTCGAACCGAGCTCGAACGTCGCCTCGCCGTCCGCAAACTCGACGCGGAGCTCCCCGTCCGACGCGTCGAGAGCCGTGACGCCTTTCAGCGCGACGGCGAGCCGGAAGTCGCCCCGGAAGATGAGCTCGTCCGTCTCGAGGAGCGCTTTGCCCTCGGAGCGTGCGCCCCCGAAGCGAACGGTGCAGCGGGCTTCGTCTCCCATTTTCCGGAGCAGAGCCTACCGGGCGGAAGGTCTTCTCTAGCCCCAGGCGAAGGTGCGTCGCGGCTGCTGTACGGAGCGAAGGCCAGTCGCCGTCGAGGCGCGCAGGTCCGTCTCCCCGTGCCAGTGAGCCACTGCTGTCGTCCATTCCTGCCGCCGGTGGTACTCGCACACGCGGTAGTGCTCGCCGTCGCACGCACGCAGCTCGCGGACGGCCTCACGGTCGCAGCGACGATTCTCTAGCCGGTAATAACCATCACATCGGTCCATGGCTCAGGATCGGTGTTCGCTGCGCCCGCCCCGAGTCCCTGCTTTCGGTAATTCCTCCTTCATACGCCGGATGAACAGGTAAGAGCTGCGACGCGTACGAACGCCGTGTTCGCAGCCGTTTCGATGGTTGCCGGCGCGTCGCCTCGGTTAGCCTTGGCGACCCTATGTCGGCGACTCTCATGGACGGCAAGGCCCTCGCTGCGCGCGTGCGCGCTGACGTGGCGCGCGAGGTGGCAGAGCTCACCCGGCCGGTAGGGCTCGCGACCGTGCTCGTCGGAGATGACCCCGCGTCAGCCATCTACGTCTCCAAGAAGGAGAAGGCGTGCGCCGAGGTCGGTATCGAGGCCTTCCACCAGGGCCCGCCGGCAGACATCTCCGAGGACGACCTCCTCGGCCTCGTCGCGGAGCTGAACGCGGATGAACGCGTCACCGGCATTCTCGTCCAGCTACCGCTCCCGCCTCAGATCGACGAGGACCTGGTGATCAGATCGATCGACCCGGTCAAGGACGTGGATGGCTTCCACCCGATCAACGCGGGCTTTCTCCTGCTCGGCCGGCCGACGTTACCACCCGCGACGCCCGCAGGGATCCTGGAGCTCCTGCGCGAGTACGAGATCGAGCTCCAGGGCGCCGACGCAGTCGTGATCGGCCGCTCGAACATCGTCGGCAAGCCGATCTCGTTGCTGCTCCTGGCCGAGCACGCCACCGTGTCGATCACGCACAGCCGGACGAAGAACCTCGCCGAGCGGGTGCGGGCGGCCGACGTCGTCGTTGCGGCGGTGGGCCGGGCCGGGATGGTCACCGCCGAAATGGTGAAGCCCGGGGCGACGGTGATCGACGTTGGCATCAACCACGTCGACGACAAGGTGGTCGGCGACGTGGCACCCGAAGTCGCCGAGGTGGCCGGCCACCTGACGCCGGTTCCGGGCGGAGTCGGCCCGATGACGATCGCGATGCTGCTTCGAAACACAGTCCGGGCCGCGCACTATCAGGCACAGGCTCTTGCCTACCCGCTCGCAGGGCGATAATCTGCGACGCGTCGTGACCGTCACGGCGTTTCAGCCCTTTACGACGGCTCTCTGCCGGGCCGTCGTTCGTTTTTGAAGGAGGAAGGTCTTGGCAGAAGGCACCGTCAAGTGGTTCTCGAACGAGAAGGGATACGGCTTCATCGCCCGTGAGGGAGGAGAAGACGTGTTCGTTCACTTTTCTGCGATCCAGGGGGACGGCTACAAGTCGCTCGCCGAGGGCCAGAAGGTCGAGTTCGAGGTCGTAGAGGGTCAGAAAGGCCTGCAGGCGGCCAACGTCCAGCTCGTCTAACCGGGGACACAATCCGCGTTCCGACGGGCCCCGAAGCGGGGCCCGTCACCTTTAACCTGATGATTGATCGACAATTGCCACACCCTCGGATGGCCCGTCCCCGCGGGCACGCCAAGCACCGACCAACCGTCGAAAGGTTTCGATGACCATCACACGAGAAGAGGTTCGCCACGTCGCGCGGCTGGCGCGGTTGGAGATCCCGGCGGGCGAGATCGACCGGCTGCGCGGCGAGCTCGAGGCGATCTTGGACGCGGTCGGCAAGGTGGCCGAGCTCGACCTGTCCGGCGTCCCGCCGACGTCGCATCCCCTCGACCTCGTGAACGTGTGGGCCGAGGACGAGTCTCGGCCCTCGCTCTCGCGCGAGGATGCGTTGAAGAACGCACCCGACGCGGCCGAAGGCGCCTTCCGCGTGCCCGCAGTCGGATGACACTCTTTCGGCACATCTCGCGCACCAGACGCGCACTTTTCCTCGCTACGCTCAGAGCGGGTGGTGGTCCGGGGTGGCCCCACTGATCGACACGCTGAGGCTGACCGCCGAGGACGTGTCCGGCCTCCTCGAGCGGAAGGAGGTTTCCGGCGCGGAGGTCACTGCCGCCTACCGCAGCGCGATCGACGAGCGCGACGGCGAGCTCCACGCCTTCCTCCACGTCGTCGGCGAGACCGGCACGGGCGTCCCCATCGCACACAAGGACGTCATCACGACGAAAGGGATCCCGACCACCGCGGGTTCGAAGATCCTCGAGGACTACATCCCCGTCTTCGACTCGACGGTCGCCTCGCACTGCAAAGAGGCGGGCCTGCCCATCTTGGGCAAGACCAACATGGACGAGTTCGCGATGGGCTCGTCCACCGAGAATTCGGCCTACGGGCCCACCCGGAACCCCTGGGATCCCGAGCGGGTGCCCGGCGGGTCCTCCGGCGGGTCGGCTGCGGCCGTAGCGGGCGGGCTTGCGCCCTGGGCGCTCGGCTCCGACACCGGTGGCTCCATCAAGCAGCCCGCCTCGCTCTGCGGCCTCGTCGGGCTGCGCCCCACGTACGGGACGGTCTCCCGCTACGGCATCGTCGCCTTCGCCTCGAGTCTCGACCAGGTTGGCCCGCTCACGAAGACCGTGCGCGACAACGCGCGCCTCTACGAGATCATCGCCGGCCGGGACCCCTGCGACTCGACCACCGTCGAGCTCCCCGAGCCTGTGCGGGTCCCCGTGGAGGAGGATCTCCGCGGTCTGCGCATCGGGATCCCGCGCGAGCTGAACGATGTCGAGGGCATCGAGCCAGGGGTCAAGGAAGCCGTCGACCGGGCCATCGCACTGGCCGAAGAGCTCGGCGCCGAATTGGGGGAGACCCACCTCCCGCGCTCCGTCGAGTATGGCCTCGCCTGCTACTACCTCGTCGCACCCGCCGAGGCCAGCTCGAACCTGGCCTGCTACGACGGCGTTCGCTTCGGCTATCGCGCCGAGGTGAACGGTGGCGGCCTCACGGAGCTCTACGAGAGCACTCGCTGGGAGGGCTTCGGTGCCGAGACCAAGAGGCGCATCATGCTTGGCACCTACGCGCTCTCGGCCGGCTACCACGAGGCCTACTACGGTCAGGCCCAGAAGGTGCGAACGGTGATCGGCCGCGAGTTCGAAGCGGCGTTCGAGGACTTCGACGTCCTCCTCAGCCCGACCTCGCCGACGGTTGCCTTCCGGATCGGAGAGAAAGCCGAGAACCCGCTCGCCATGTACCTCTCGGACGTCCTCACGATTCCTCCGAACATGGCCGGCCTGCCGGGCCTCTCGATCCCGTGCGGCCTCTCCGAGGGACTCCCGGTCGGCCTCCAGCTGATCGGGCCGCAGTTCTCGGAGAACGCCCTCTTCCGGACCGGGCACGTGCTCGAGCGTGCGCTCGACTTC
>DASQGA010000216.1:0-3824 GCA_035632855.1 Gaiellaceae bacterium
AGTCGCACGTCGAGCCCGTCTCCCTCCAGGGCGGACGCGCGACTGCGCTCGCGCTCGTGTTTGCGGAGCTCCTCCAGAACGCGCTCGAGCACGGGGGCAACGAGATCCGAGTTCAGCTTGCGCGCCGGAATGGGAGCGCGCTCCTCAGCGTTTCGGACAATGGTGAGTGGACGCAGCCGAACGGCGACGGCACCGGGCTTTCGATCGTCCGTGCGCTCGTGCGCGACGAGCTGGGCGGGACGCTCTTGCTCGAGGACCACGATGGCCTTCGGGCCGAGGTGACCTTCCCCGTCTAGAGATGGTTGACCGGCAATTACCATACCCACGGATGGCGGCCCAGACACGGCGCCAGGCCGCACCCTCGCCCTTGTCAAGGCTTCTAGCCTTGCCTGCGGACGATGGCGCACCCTGGCTTGGTCTGGCCCGTCCCCGCAGGCCTGCCAATTACCGATCAACCATCTAATGGCCTACCGGATCGTCGATGCGAGCGAGTTCGAGGGTCGCCGGAAGCCGATCCGCGAAAGCCTCGGCGTGTCCGCGTTCGGCATCAATCAGTACGACTCTCCACCCGGATTCGAGGGCCGCCCCCACGACGAGCTCGATTCCGGCCAGGAGGAGGTCTACGTTCCGCTCGCTGGGAGCGGTTTCATCGTGATCGAGGACGAGGAGGAGGCCCTGGCGCCGGGGCGGTATGTGTTCGTTCCCCCGGACCAAACGCGTCAGGTGGTCGCCGGCCCCGAGGGGCTCTCGTACGTCGTCATCGGGTCGCGGCCAGGGGCCTACATGCCCCGCAGCTGATGGCGCTCCGGATCCTCGTCGCCGAGGACGAGACGATCATCCGCCTCGACCTCGAGAAGACCCTTGAGGCGGCGGGGTTCGAGGTGTGCGCCGCGGCGAAGGACGGCGAGGAGGCGGTGGCGCTTGCCCGGAGCGAGACGCCTGACCTCGCGATCCTCGACGTCAAGATGCCGGGCCTCGACGGGATCGAAGCGGCCCGCCGGATCATCGCGGAGCGCCCCATCCCGATCGTGATGCTGACCGCCTACGGCCAGAACGAGCTCGTCTCCAGAGCCGTCGAGGCGGGCGTCTTCGGTTACCTCGTGAAGCCGTTCCGCGAGACCGACCTCCTGCCGGCCATCGAGGCTGCACGTGCGCGACATGCCGAGCTCGCGGCGCTGCGCGAGGAGGCGGAGTCCCTCGGAGAGGCGCTCGCGACTCGAAAGGTCGTCGAGCGGGCAAAGGGCCTGCTGATGGAGCGCGAGCGGCTGTCGGAACAGGAGGCCTTCGCCCGACTTCGCGGGGCAAGCCAGCGCTCGGGCCGACCCATGCGCGTCGTGGCCGAGGCCCTGATCGCCACCTTCGACCCGCCGCCGGGCCCCTAGCCCACATGGCCGAGGTTCGGGCACCCGCGCGCATCATCGAGCTGCGGGACGAGAAGGCAGGGCTCGACGCCGTCGTCGTCGTCGACCACGAGCTCTTCCCGGTGTCGGCCGGCGGGACGCGGATGATCGCGGACGTCGACGCAGACGAGGTGGCGCGGCTCGCGCGGGCCATGACCTGGAAGTTCGCCTCCTGCCGCGTGCCCTATGCGGGCGCGAAGGCGGGAGTGCGGTTTGCAGGCGGCGACCGCGCGGGCGTCCTCGCTGCCTACCTCAGGGCGCTCGAGCCGCTGAGGGAGACCTTCCTCACCGGCCCAGACATGGGCACTCACCCCGCCGACTTCGTGGAGGACACCGAGTCCGAGCTGCCGCTCTGGGCGCAGAGCTACCAGGGGATGGGCATGGATGACCTTTCGACGGGCCATGGCGTCAAGGCGGCCGCGGAGGCCGCCCTCGCCCACCTAGGGCGCAGCCTCGACGGAGCCGGGGTCGCGATCGAAGGGTTCGGAAAGGTGGGCGCCGGCACCGCTCGTGCCTGCGTGCGGGGTGGAGCCCGGGTGGTCGGCGTCAGCACGGTCGAGGGCTGTATCGCCGACCCGGGTGGCTTCGACGTGGAGGCGCTCCTCGAGCTCCGCTCCCGGCACGGCGACGGCCTCGTGCGCCACGCTTCGGTGCCACTTCGGCCGCGCGAAGATCTCTTCGCGCTCGAGTGCGACGTGATCGTCCCGGGCGCCCGCCCGGACTCGGTGACGCCCGCGGTGGTGGAGAGCCTTCGCTGTGCCGTCGTCTCGCCGGGAGCGAACGTGCCCTACGCCGCTGGCGCGCTCGAGGCCCTGCACAACCGCGACATCGTTGCGCTCCCCGACTTCGTCGCCAACTCCGGCGGCGTCCACCTCTACGAGAGCTTGCAGCCGGAGGACGACGCCGCGACGGCCCTGGCGCGGATCGAAGCGATCGTCGCGGAGACGACGGTTCGCGTGCTCGACGCCGCCCGTGCTGATGGCGTCACCCCGATGGCCGCGGCGCTCGAGGACGGGCGCCGCTGGCTCCTGGAAGCCGTGCCCTCAGGCGCCGACCTCGTCGAGGAGCTCTTCCCAGCGTCCTAGGAGCTCCCCGAGCTCTTCGCGGGCGCGCCGGTGGGCGGCGATCGCGTCCGCGTCCGCCCAGTCCTCCGCCAGGCGCGCTTCCAGCGAGGCGATCAGGGCTTCCTGCGCCTGGATCCGGCCTTCGATTTCGTCGAGAGGCCGCGGACGGCTCTTCGGACTCTCGGACGGCGGCTTTGCCTTCTTCTCCTTCGCCGGCCGCTCGGGTGGCGTGGCCTCTCGCTCTTCGCGCTGGCGGAGGTAGTCGGCCCACCCGCCGTCGTAGACGCGGATCGTCCCCTCCTCGACGGCGGCGGTCCTGTCGGCGACCGCATCGAGGAGCGCACGATCGTGCGAGACGAGGAGAACGGTTCCCGGGAATCCCTCAAGGGCCTCCTCGAGCGCTTCGCGGCTCTCCAGGTCGAGGTGGTTGGTCGGCTCGTCCAGGACGAGGAAGTTCGCCCCGGAGGCGACCAGGATCGCCAGCGCCAGCCTGCGTCGCTCGCCTCCCGAGAGCGCCGTCACCGGCTTCTGGTGAGCCTCCCAGCCCGAGAAGAGAAAGCGGCCGAGCAGCGTTTGGGCCTTCGGGCGGGAGAGATTCGTCATCGACTGGACGCAGTCGAGCACGCTTCCGCGCTCGTCCAGCTCCGCCTCGTGCTGGGAGAAGTAGGCAGCCTCCACCCCGTGCCCGAGGCGCGCCTTCCCGTCGATCTCTTCGCGGTGGCCGAGGAAGGTCTCGAGGAACGTCGTCTTGCCGGAGCCGTTCGGGCCCACGAGCACCACGTGGTCGCCGCGTTCGAGTGCAAGCGTGACCCCGGTGAGCAGGTGCTTGTCTCCAGCCGCGACCTCCAGCCCTTCGACCTCGAGGACGGTGCGGCCGCTCCTCGGCGGCTCCAGGAAGTCGAAGCCGAGCCCGCGACGGCGTCGGGAGAGGAGGGCGACCTCGTCGCTGGCCTCCGTGTGCTCCTTCTCGAGCCTGCCGATCTGGGTCAGCTTGGCCTGCGCCTGCTTGGCCTTCGACTTCTTGTACCGGAACCGCTCCACAAAACGCTCGAGGCGCTGGATGTCCTGCGCCACCCGCGCGGCAGTCTTCTGGGCGTGGGCAGCCCGCTCGGCCTTCTCGCGGCGCCAGGCGTGCCACGGCCCCGGAAAGTACGTGGATCGGCCGGCCTCTAGCTCGAGGGTGGCGTTCGTCGTCGCTTCGAGGAACCAGCGATCGTGTGCGACGATGATGCAGGCGGCGTCGAGGCTCGCCAGCTCGCGCTCCAGCCACTCGAGGCTCGCGATGTCGAGGTGGTTCGTCGGCTCGTCGAGGAGCAGGAGGTCGGGATCCCCGGCGAGCGCCCGGCCGAGCGACGCACGC
>DASQGA010000217.1:0-4444 GCA_035632855.1 Gaiellaceae bacterium
CGTCTTCGCCGACGCCATCTGGTTGCACACCTTGCACCAGAAGGAGTGCTCGAAGAACATCGGCTCGATGTCGAGCTCGTGCGGCTCGAACTCGTCGAAGATCAGCTGGGCGTCGTAGGAGCCGTAGTAGCTCCCGACTCCTGCGTGGTCTCGGCCCACGATGAAGTGTGAGCAGCCGTAGTTCTTCCGGCAGATTGCGTGCCACACGGCTTCGCGCGGTCCCGCGTAGCGCATGGCCGCGGGGAAGGCGGAAACCACCACACGATCTTTCGGGTAATAGCCGCCAACCAGCACCTCGTAGGCCTTCACCCTGGTGGCTGCAGGGACGTCGTCCGACTTCGTCTCGCCGACCAACGGGTGGATCAGGAGCCCGTCCACCGTCTCGAGCGCGCACTTGGTGAGGTACTCGTGAGCCCGGTGAATGGGATTCCTGGTCTGGAACCCCACCACGCGTTTCCAGCCGCGCTGGGCAAAGGTCGCGCGGGTCTCGGCGGGGTCCTTCGCGAGCTCCGGGAATGAGGGCTCGACGCGGTCGAAGACCTTAACCCGCCCCGCCAAGTAGCGGTCTTGCTGGGCGTAGAGTCGTGCGACGCCTGGGTGCTCCTCCTCGGTCGTCCGAAAGCAGCGCTCGGCCTCGCGCTCCTTGTCGTATTCGTAGACCTCCTCCACGTCGAGGACGGCGAGCTTGCGGCCGGACTCGTCCGCGAGGGCGACCCGGTCGCCCCCGGGTGCGTCGGGAACCGCGAGGCAGACGGGGAGTGCCCACGGCAGCCCGCCGGCAAGGCGCATCTCGTCCACGACGCGCTCGTAGTCCTCGCGGCCCATGAAGCCAGTGAGCGGGGAGAGGGCCCCAGACGCGAGCATGTCTAGGTCGGAAACCTCACGCGAGGTGAGCGTCACGACCTCGAGCGAGTCGAGGTCGTCCGGCCGGTCGCCGGTCGCGTCGACAAGCTCTCCGCCGTGCGGGCGGATCAGCTGCAGATCGGTCGCGGTGCTCATACCCGAAGTCCCCCACCCTGGGAGGGGACCCACACTCCCGCCTCAAAAAGTAGGAGAAATAGGCGCGCCGATGTGTGTCGAAGCGTGCCGGCTTCGGCTCTGCTGTGTGTCGATTCTCCGCAGGGGGGCCTCGCGCCTTCGTCTCCGCAGGGGCGCCTCACGCCTTCATCTCCGCGTACAGCAGCCCCAATTCCTCGAGCTTCTGGAGCACGATGCGGGCGCTCTCCTCCGCCTCGTGCTCCTCGGTCTTCAGCACGATCTCCGGACTGGACGGGACCTCGTACGGATCCGAGACGCCGGTGAACTCCTTGATCTCGCCCTTGAAGGCCTTCTCATAGAGGCCCTTCACGTCGCGCCGGGCGCACTCCTCGACCGACGTGTCGACGAAGACCTCGACGAACGTCCCGAACTCCTCGACCATCTCTCGGGCCTTCTGCCGCGTCTCCTCGTACGGGGAGATCGCCGAGACGAGAACGGCGGCACCCTGGCGGGTCAGGCGCGAAGCCACCCAGCCGATGCGCTCGATGTTCGTGTCGCGGTCCTCCTTCGAGAACCCGAGGCCCTTCGAAAGGCGCGTCCTGACGACGTCCCCGTCGAGATATTCGACGAGCCGTCCGCCCTCCTCAAGCTGGGGGCCGACGATCTCCGCGATCGTCGTCTTCCCCGCGCCCGAAAGGCCCGTGAACCAGAGAGTGAATCCGTTCCTCATGCTGTCCTTTCTTCGCTATGGATGCCGCACTCGAGCTTGTCGGAGCCGGCCCAGCGGCCGGCGCGCTCCTCCTCGTCGGGCCGGATCGGGCGAGTGCAAGGGATGCACCCGATCGACCTGTACCCGGCGTCGTGCAGCGGGTTGTACGGAATGTCGTTCGCGACGATATAGCTCCAGACGCGCTCTTCGTCCCAGTCGGCCAGGGGCTGGATCTTCCAGACCCCATAGCGGTCAGAGTGCTCGACCTTCCGAGCGTTCGCACGAGAGGGTGACTGGTCACGGCGGATACCGGAGATCCAGGCGTCGTACGGCTCGAGCGTTCGGATGAGCGGCTCGACCTTGCGGATGTGGCAGCAGCGGTCGGGATCCGACTCCCAGAGGTTTGGTCCCTCGTGCTTGTGCTGTTCCGCGACCGTGATGATCTCTGGCTGGATCAGGTTCAGACCGTAGCGTGCCACGAGGGCCTCACGGGTCTCGTAGCTCTCCTTGAAGAAAAGGTGCGTGTCGAGCTCGATGACGTCGATGTCCAGCCCGAGCTCGGCAACGAGGTGAACGAGCACCGAGGACTGCTTCTGCCAGGAGCATGTGAGGCAGAGCCGCTCGCCGAACGCGTCGTAGGCCCAGCGGAGGACTTCTTCCGCAGGCATCGCCTCGAGCTGCGGCTCAGTCAGCGACAGGCTGCTCATCGAGCAGGATCTCCTGGAGGGTGTCGGCCCGGAGTCCGAGTCGAAGCGTCTCGAGCGGGATGACTTCCTCGGGCGGGATGTTGCCGAGGTTCACCTCGGGGCCGAAGTGCTTCACGAAATACGCCTGCGAGGCCTTCGTGGGAGCCTCGAAGATGATGTCGCCGAGTTCGATCTCGTGGACGATCTCGTCGATCAGGCCGGTGCGCATCTCTCCGGTCGGGCGGAAGATGCCGGCCGTGCCGCCCTCGCGGCCCTCGGTGATTACCTTCCAGGCGCCCGCCTCGAGCTCTTCCTTCATCCACTGCACCCACTGGTAAGGGGCGAAGACGACCTCGGCGTCCTTCGAGCCGACCTCAGAGAAAACGACGAAGTCGCGCGCGAGCTCGTCGATCAGCTCCAGCTTGCGCTCGCGCGGGAGGTCGATCGTCCCGTCGGAGACCTCGACGTGCGAGAAGCGGTTGTCGGTCAGCCAGCTCCGGTACTCGTCCAGCTTGTTCCGTGCGATCACGGCCTCGAAGAGCGTCCCCCCGCAGACGACGGGCGTCTCGAAGGAGCGGTAGAGGGAAATCTTCTTCTCGAGGTTGTTCGTGACGTAGGACGTGCCCCAGCCGAACTTGACGACGTCGACGTACTCGCCGCCTGTGTCGAAGAGGCCTTCGATATCGCGGAGGTTGAGCCCCTTGTCGATGACGTGCGTGAGCCCGTGCGTCCGAGGCTTCGGCGAGCGCGCCGGCACGTCGAGGAAGCCGTTCGAGCTGCTAAAGCTTGGCATAGATGTCCTCCAGTCGCCGGTGGGCCTCCGCCTGAACGTCGTGGAAGAGCGACCCCCGATGCGAGTCGATTCCGACGGTCAGCGGGCCGAAGTCCTTGACCCTGAACTTCCAGAGGCACTCGGGCATCAGGTCCTCCCACTCGACCTCCTCGATCGCCTCGATCTGGGTCGTCTCGAGCGCGGCCGCCCCGCCGACGATCGCGAAGTAGACCATCCCCAGGCGCTGCATCGGCTCGATCGCATCGTCGGGAAGACCGCCCTTGCCGCAGATCGCACGCACGCCGTAGTCCCGGCCGAGCGCCTCGGTGAAGCGCACCATGCGGGCGCTCGTGGTCGTCCCGATGCACATCTTCTCGTAGGTCCCGTCCGCCAGCTTGCGGACGCCCGGGGCCGTGTGGAGGAGCAACGCGCCGGTCAGATCCATCTCGGGGCGCCGCCCCTGGTCGAACATCCGGATCTGCGTCCGGTCGCGGATGCCGATGATGTGCCCGTCGACCGTCACGGAGTCGCCGGCACGGAGCTCGCGGATTTGCGCCTCGTCGATCGGGAAGGTGAGCCGGTGGTCGGCCATCACGCCTCCCGGTCGTAGTCGACGTCGCCGTCCGGGCCGATGTGGGCACTCGCCCGCCGGGCGGCCCAACACTGGTAGTTCACACCAACGGGATTCAGCGTCATGTGGGTGTCCGCATGCTCGATGTGGCACTGGAGCACCGTGACGTCGCCCCCAAGGCCCATGGGGCCGATCCCGGTCTCGTTCAGAAGGTCATAGAGCTCGTCCTCGAGCTTTGCTACTTCCGGATCGGGATTGCGTGTCCCAACCGGGCGGGCGATCGCCTCCTTCGCGAGGTGCATCGCGTAGTCGGCTGAGCCGCCTATGCCGACGCCCACGATTCCCGGTGGGCATGGTTTTCCGCCCGCCCCGACGATGGAATCCAGGACGAACTTCTTTATCCCGCGGGCTCCGTCCGCGGGAGTGCACATCTTCAGGAAGCTCATGTTCTCGGAACCGGATCCCTTGGGAACGCACTTGACGTCGAGGCCGTCCCAGCCAGCGACGAAGTCCCAGTGGACGATCGGCACCCGGTAGCCGACGTTCTGCCCGGTGTTCTCACGCGTCAGCGTGTGGACGGTGTTCGACCTGAGTGGATGCTCGATCGTGGCGCGCTCGGTGCCCTCGTAGAGCGCCTCGTAGATTCGCGCCGGATGGAGCGGAAAGTGCTCGCCGACCCGGCAGTAGTAGACCGCGATGCCGGTGTCCTGGCAGACGAGGTTCTTCTC
>DASQGA010000218.1:0-13905 GCA_035632855.1 Gaiellaceae bacterium
CTCGAGGCTCGCGATGTCGAGGTGGTTCGTCGGCTCGTCGAGGAGCAGGAGGTCGGGATCCCCGGCGAGCGCCCGGCCGAGCGACGCACGCGTCAGCTCGCCACCCGAGAACGTGCGAAGGCTTCGGTCGAGATCCTCGTCGTGGAACCCGAGCCCGCGAAGCGTCGAGCTGGCGCGGTCACGCCAGCCATAGCCGCCCGCATGCTCGAGCCGTGCCTGGGCGGCCGAGTACGCGGCCATGGTCTCCTGGTCGTGCGCGCCACCGGCCATTGCCCCTTCTAGCCGCCCGAGCTCCTGCTCGGTCGCGAGGAGGTCGGCCGCGCCCGCGAGCACGTACTCGCGCAGCGTCAGCTTGCGTTCGAGCGGAGGGCGCTGGTCGTGGAGCGCCACCCGCGCACCTTTCTCGAAGGCCAGCTTGCCGCCCTGGATCGACGTCTCGCCGGTGAGCATGCGGAGCAGCGTCGTCTTGCCGGCGCCGTTCGACCCGGAGAGCGCCAGGCGGTCCCGGCGCTCGAGCTTGAAGGAGACCCGGTCGAAGAGCGGGTCGCCGGACAGCTCCTTGCGGAGGTTGGAGGCGATCAGAACGGCCATCGCCAGCATGGTCGCACGCCTGACCCGGCCGCCGAGCCTTGTGCTTCACCCGTCCGTCCGGGGCCGATGCGGCGCCGGCTCAGGCTACGACTGGCTCGGGAGACGCGGCGGTAGCTTCCGTGCGCGAGCCGTCGCCGCCGAGCGCGACGCGGGCCTTGGCCGTGACGAGGTGATAGAGGATCAGAAGCTGGGCGAGCGCCAGCGACTCCGAGCGATGCAGGTCCGTGCCGACGGTGAATTCGCCAAGCTGCTGGTGGCGGAGGTGGTTGGCGAAGTGCATCTCCTCCCAGATCGCCTCCTCGATGTCAGCGGCGCGGGCGGGGTCGATCGTCCCCGACACCCGCAGCTCCTGCTCGCCCTTATGGTCGACCAGCGTGAGGTCGTCCTCGTCCGCCTCCGAGACTGCCTGGGAGAGATCCGGGTGCTGCAGGCCTTCGCGCAGGAAGAGGTGCGCGTCGAGCTTGTCCTGCTCGTTCGACTGGCCGGGCCGGAAGGAGAGGACGATGTCAGCGTAGGCGCGCTGAGGTCGGATGAACGCCTCCGAGTCAGGCTCGCGCCGGTCGAGCTCGGTCAGCACCTGATCGGTCTTGTAGCCGCGGCGCGAGCAGTCGCGGGCCACCTTCCAGCGGCGACGCAGCTCTTCCGGCGGATCGAGGTAGACGCGCACGTCGTACTCGTCTCGCATCGCCTGCGTGTGGTAACCGAGCAAGCCTTCAACCACCGCGAACGGCGCCGGCTCGACGTAGACAGGGGGCCCGAACGTTCCGTCCCCATGCTGGTAGACGGGTTTCAGGATCGCCTCGCCCTGGCGCAGGAGGGAGAGGTGCTGGGCGATGATGTCGATGTGGTTGCAGTCGGGATGAAGCGGTGTGATGTTTCGGTCGGCCCGCTGCTTGCGGTCGTACTTGTGGTAGTCGTCGGTCGAGATGTGGAACGCGCTGCCGTCGCCGAGGACGCGGACGAGTCCCCGCGTGATCGTCGTCTTGCCAGCCCCCGAGTCACCGACGACACCGAGCAGGATAGGACGTGGCATCTCGCTCTTTTCTCCTACGCCGCCTGCGTGCCGTCGCCGGCATTCCGCGTCGGGTCGCTGTTGAAGACACGGCTCTTCAAAAGATCCTCGGCCTCGATGCGGAGCAGATCGTGTCGAGACACTCGGCCTCCGGTCTCGACCAGGCGGTTCGCGTGTCGAAGCCGAGCCCGCTCGATCGCGTTCCGCACGCTGCGCCCGTTCGCGAACTCCGGCAACAGCATGCGGCGCTCGATGTACTCCTCGAAGGTCGCGACAGCGTCGTCGCTCAGTTCGTACATCTGGCGCCGAAGCATCAGCCGCCCGATCTTCATGAGCTCGGGGGCGCTGTAGTCGGGAAAGTCGATGTGATGCGGGACGCGTGAGTACATGCCGGGATTGGCGTGGAAGAAGGCGTCCATCTTGTCCTTGTAGCCGGCGAGGACGACCACGATCTGGTCGCGCTGGTTCTCCATCGCGCCCAGGAGGATCTCGATCGCCTCCGGCCCGTAGTCGCGCTCGTTCTCCTGGCGGAAAAGGTAGTAGGCCTCATCGATGAAGAGGACGCCGCCGAGGGCTCGCTTGATCACGTCCTTCGTCTTCGGGGCCGTGTGGCCCACGTACTGGCCGACCAGGTCCTCACGGGTGACCGCGACCAGATGCCCCTTCTCGAGGTAGCCGAGGCGATGCAGGATGTCTGCGATCCGAAGCGCAACTGTCGTCTTCCCCGTGCCGGGCCCGCCGGTGAAGCACATGTGCAGCCCCGGCGACTCCGAGACCAGGCCAGCCTCGCGGCGCAGCCGGTCGATCGCGAGCAGGGCCGCGATCTCGCGGATGCGGGTCTTGACGGCCTCGAGGCCGACGAGCTCGTCGTCGAGCTCCTCGAGCACCTCGTCCATCTGCGACTCGCGCAGCACGGAGCCGACGTCGAGCGAGACGTCTTCCGGGGCCGCCTCCGCGGCGACCTCCGGCTGGGCGAGCTGGCTCGTCATCGAGCGGAGCCCGAGCCGTTGGCGTAGCGACGACCGACCGGCCGATCGGTCGCATACGCGTGCGTCGTATACCGGATCTGGCGGTCGGGGCCCTCCCTGCGCTCGAGCCTGAAGCCGGGCTCGTCGGCGGGGCGATCGACGATGAAACTCAGCCTGAGGCTCTGACACCCGAGCGAGGCGTCGTAGGCGTTGACCTTGATGTAGTAGCCCGGCAGCTCTTCACGGCAGCCAGCGAGCTCGCGCATGACGAGGGTCGTATCTTCGAGGTCGAAGAGGGGCGGGCCCCACATCTCCCAGTAGCTTGATCGCGGGTGCGGGTCGTCGGTGTACTCGATGGAGATCGCCCAGCCATGCGAGATCGCGTAGCTCACCTGCGCTTCGATTTGCTCGTCGGTCAGGGGCGGGAGGAACGAGAACGTGCCTTGCGTGATCTTCATCGCTCGCCTCAGAAGCTCGGGGTCGGAGTCGCGACGGCGTCCGGCGTGTCGGTCGACGTGAAGTCGAAGGTGATGTCCTTCCAGACCTCGAGCGCGGCCTCCAGCTCCGGGCAACCCTTGGCTGCGTTCGCGAGGATGTCCGGGCCCTCTTGGTAGTAGTCGTGGCCTTCGTTTCGCGCCAGGATCATCGCCTCGACCGCGACGCGGTTCGCAGTCGCTCCCGCCGCGATCCCCATCGGATGCCCGATCGTGCCGCCGCCGAACTGGAAGACGACGTCCTCGCCCAGGTAGTGGAGGAGCTGGTGCATCTGGCCTGCGTGGATGCCGCCTGAGGCCACCGGCATGACACCCGGCATCGAGCCCCAGTCCTGGTCGAAGTAGATGCCGGTGATCGGGTTCTCTGCGATGAACGGCTCCCGAAGCGTGTCGTAGTAGCCCTTGATCGCGTTCGGGTCACCTTCGAGCTTGCCCACAACGGTTCCCGCGTGGATGTGGTCGACGCCGAGCAGCCGGCACCACTTCGCGAGCACGCGAAAGTTCACGCCGTGCGACTTCTGGCGCGTGTAGGTGGTAGCTCCGGCGCGATGCAGGTGCAGGATGACCCCGTTGCGGCGCGCCCAGTTCGACATCGACTGCATAGCCGTGAAGCCGATCGTCAGGTCCATCATGATGATGACACTGCCGATCTCCTTGGCGAACTCGGCCCGCTCGTACATCTCCTCCATCGTCGCGGCCGTCACGTTCAGGTAATGGCCCTTGATCTCGCCGGTCGTGGCTGAGGCCCGGTTCACGGCCTCCATCGAGAAGAGATAGCGGTCGCGCCAGCGCATGAACGGCTGGCTGTTGATGTTCTCGTCGTCCTTGGTGAAGTCGAGCCCACCGCGCAGCGCCTCGTAGACGACCCGGCCGTAGTTTCTCGCCGAGAGGCCGAGCTTCGGCTTGACGGTTGCTCCGAGCAGTGGCCGCCCGTACTTGTCGAGGTACTCCCGCTCCATCACGATCCCGTGCGGAGGACCGGGGAAGGTCTTCACGTAGTGGAGGGGAATGCGCAGATCCTCGAGCCGGAGCGCCTGGAGCGCCTTGAAGCCGAAGACGTTCCCGATGATCGATGAGGTCATGTTGGCGATCGATCCCTCCTCGAAGAGATCGATGTCGTACGCGATGCGCGCGATGTGCTGGTCCGGCGTTCCGGGGACCGGGTCGACTCGGTACGCCTTCGCCTGGTAGTGCTCGTGAGCGCTCAGGCGGTCGGTCCAGACGACGGTCCAGGTGGCCGTCGAGGACTCGCCTGCGACCGCGGCTGCCGCCTCGATCGGATCGACCCCGGGCTGGGGCGTGATCCGGAAGGCTGCCAGGATGTCGGTGTCCTTCGGCTCGTACTCGGGCTCGTAGAACCCCATTTCGGCGTACGGCGTGACGCCGGCGGCCCAGCGGTCCTTCTCTCGCGGTGCTGTTGTCGACGCCATGTACGAAGCGATCCTACGCCGCCGATACTGAGACGGCAAATAAAACGTTTTCCCGTATTATTAGGCAGGTGTCTATGACTTTTTCTCAGCTTGCGACCTTCCTCGCGGTCGCGCGCGCCGGCTCGGTCACGGGTGCGGCCGAGGTGCTGGTCGTCACGCAGCCCTCGGTGTCCGCTGCCGTCTCGGCGCTTTCCAGGGAAGTCGGCGTCGAATTGACCGAGCGCATCGGCCGGAACATCCGGCTGACGAGCGCCGGTCAGGAGTTCCTGCCGTTCGCGGTGGACGTCCTGGGGCTCCTCGAAGTAGGCAAGCGCGCCGCGCATGTGGCCGCGAAAGCTTCGGCTCTCGAAGTACGGATCGCGGCCGTGACGACTGCCGGCGAGTACCTCCTCCCTCCGCTGCTCCAGGCTTTCTCGCTTCGTCATCCGGAGATCGGACTCACGCTCGAGGTCGCCAACCGGAGGTCGGTCTTCCAACGAGTCCTCGACCATTCCTCGGATGTCGCGATCGCCGGCCGGCCACCGGTGAGCGGCGGGCGGCTGGACGGGCGCCGCTTTCTGCGGAACGACCTGGCGGTGATCGCGCCTATGGGTGACCTCCTTGCGCGCCGCCGCTCCGTTCCTGTCGAGGAGCTCGCCGACCGAACCTGGCTCCTGCGGGAGGAGGGATCGGGCACACGGACGATGGTGGAGGAGTTCCTCTCGCACAACGACGCGCGGCCGACCACCCTCACTCTGGGGTCGAACGGCGCCATCAAGCAGGCTGTCCGAATTGGTCTCGGTCTCTCGTTACAGTCGCGGATCGCGGTCGAGCTCGAGCTCGAATCCGGAGTCTTGGCGACGATCGATGTCGAGGGTGGCCTCCCGACGCGGCATTGGTACGTGCTCCGGTCCGGGAGCGGTCCGCCGAGACCGCCCGTGCAGGCGTTCTTCGACTTCGTCACGACCGAGGCTCACGGGGCGATCGAGGCGGCGCATCCCGGGGCAGACGTACAGGCAGCCCGCCCGTAGATTCTCCTTCGTCTCCACGATGCGACGCACCCGCCCAGATGCGAGGGCTCGGGAGACGGTCGGTCGGGTCGGCTCGCGCCAGGACGAAGGCCCATTCGGCGCTAGTAAGGTTGCGGAGAGCTCTGCTTGCCAACCGTAGGAACGAGGTGGCCGTGAAAAACGTTGAGAAGCTCTCCATCGACACGATTCGAACGCTGTCCATGGACGCGGTTCAGCAGGCGAACGCGGGGCATCCGGGAACGGCGATGGCCCTCGCTCCGCTCGCCTACGTCCTCTACCGGGAGACGATGCGGGTGAACCCTGCGAATCCCCAGTGGGAAGACCGTGACCGCTTCGTGCTCTCCGCTGGCCACGCCTGCATCCTCCAGTACACGACGCTCCACCTCTGCGGGTACAACCTCTCGCTCGACGAGATCAAGCGCTTCCGGCAGTGGGAGTCCCTCACGCCGGGGCACCCCGAGCACTTCCTGACTCCCGGCATCGAGACCACGACTGGCCCGCTCGGCCAGGGGATCTCGAACGCGGTCGGCATGGCGATGGCGGAGAAGTTCCTCGCGCAGCGCTACAACCGGCCGCAGGAAGAGATCGTCGACCACTGGATCTACGGCATCGCCTCCGACGGCGACCTCATGGAGGGCGTCTCGGCGGAAGCCTGTTCTCTCGCCGGCGCCTTCGGCCTCGGCAAGCTCGTCTTCTTCTACGACGACAACCGGATCACGATCGACGGCACGACCGCGCTCTCCTTCGACCACGAGGACAAGGGCAGGCGCTTCGAGGCCTACGGGTGGCACGTCCTCCACGTCGACGACGTCAACGACTTGACCAAGCTCCGAAGCGCCATCACGCGCGCGAAGAACGAGGACGGGCGTCCGTCCCTGATCATCGTCCGGAGCCATATCGCCTTCCCGGCGCCGCACGCCCAGGACACCGCGAAGGCGCATGGCGCGCCACTCGGGGAGGACGAGGTGCGGGCGACCAAGGAAGTGCTCGGCTGGGATCCGGACAAGAAGTTCTTCATCCCGGACGAGGTCGCGGAGCACATGAAGCTCTACGACAAGGGCGACGAGCTCGAGACCGAGTGGCGCCGGCGCTTCGAGAACTGGCGCGCCACCTATCCGGCCCTCGCGGAGGATTGGGACCTCGCGTGGCGCGGCCAGCCGAAGCCCGGCTGGGCGGAGTCCCTGCCTTCGTTCGACCCGGCGGAAGAGGACTCGATGGCCACGCGCGCCGCCGGCTCCAAGGTCATGGAGGCCTTCAAGGGCTTCACCCCGACGATGGTCGGCGGCGCCGCCGACCTGGTTGAGTCCACGAAGACCGCCTTCGACGGGGCCGGAGTCTTCTCGGCGTTCTTCGCGGGGCGGAACATCCCCTTCGGCGTCCGCGAGCACGGCATGGGCTCGATCGTGAACGGACTCGCCGTCCACGGCGGGATCGTGAAGCCCTACGGCTCCACCTTCCTGATCTTCAGCGACTACATGCGACCTGCGGTCCGGCTTTCGGCCCTCATGCGCCTCCCCGTCCTCTGGGTGTGGACGCACGACTCCGTCGGCCTCGGCGAGGACGGTCCGACGCACCAGCCCGTCGAGCACTACGCAGCGCTCCGCGCGATCCCCAACCTCTGGGTGATCCGTCCGGCGGACGCGAACGAGACGTCGATCGCGTGGAAGGTCGCACTCGCGCGCACGGAGGGCCCCGTCGCGATCCTCCTGAGCCGGCAGAACCTGCCTGTGCTCGAGCCCTACCAGGTGGCGGGCGCCGACCGCGGTGGGTACGTCGTCTGGGAGGCCGAGAACGGTAACGGGCTGCCCGACCTCCTCATGCTCGCGACCGGCTCGGAGGTCTGGGTCACCATCGAGGCGGCGAAGAAGTTGCAGGAGGACGGCGTCTCGGCCCGGGTTGTCTCGCTGCCCTGTTGGGAGCTCTTCGAGGAGCAGCCGTCCGACTACCGCGACTCCGTGCTGCCGCCCGAGGTCGACCAGCGGATCGCCGTCGAGGCCGGGGTCTCGCTCGGCTGGCAGCGGTGGGTCGGAATCGATGGCGCGATCGTCTCGATCGAGCATTTTGGCGCCTCGGCCCCGGGTACGACCGTCCTCGAGAAGTTCGGCTATACACCCGAGAACATCGCAAGCCGCGCCCAGTCGCTCCTCGAGCGCCGCCAGCGCGTCTAGAAGGGAGAACCAATGGCGAAGTCCAGGCTGCACAAGCTCTCCAAGGCAGGCGTCAGCGTGTGGATCGACAACCTCTCACGCGACCTGATCGGAAGCGGGAAGCTCGAGCGGATGATGCGCCAGGACGCCGTCGTCGGCATCACCTCGAACCCCACCATCTTCCAGAAGGCGATCTCGTCCGGAGACGCCTACGACGCACAGCTTCGGGAAGTGCTCGAGGAGGAGCAGGATCCGACCGAGATCTTCATCCGGCTCGCCGCCAAGGACGTGACGGATGCCTGCGACCTCCTGCGCAAGGTCTGGGACGAGGGCAGTGGCAAGGACGGTTACGTCTCGATCGAGGTCGATCCGACGCTCGCCTACGACACCGAGGAAACCGTGGCCCAGGCGGTGCGCTTCCACAAGCTGATCGACCGCCCGAACCTCTTCGTGAAGATCCCGGCGACCAAACCGGGGCTGCCGGCGATCGAGGACATGATCGCAAAGGGGAAGTCGATCAACGTGACGCTGATCTTCTCGCTCCAGCGCTACGTGGAGGTCGCCGAGGCCTACATCCGCGGGCTCGAACGGCTCGTGGCAGGGGGCGGAGACCCGACCGCGGTCGCCTCCGTTGCCAGCTTCTTCGTCTCCCGGGTGGACACGGAGGCGGACAAGCGTCTCGACGAGATTGGCGGACACGACAAGCTGAAGGGGAAGCTCGCCATCGCGAATGCGAGACTCGCCTACGAGCGATACGAGCAGCTCTTCTCCGGCGAGCGCTGGGACTTCCTCGCAAGCAAAGGAGCCTCGCCGCAGCGGTGCCTCTGGGCTTCGACGTCGACGAAGAACCCCGCGTACCGGGATGTCATGTACGTGGAGGAGCTGATCGGGCCGATGACCGTGAACACGATGCCGCCCGAGACCATCGAGGCCTTCCAGGACCACGGCAAGGTGGTCAAGGACAACGTCAAGCGCGACCTCGACGGGGCTCGCAAGCTGCTGGACGACCTGGCGAAGGCGGGGGTCGATTACGACGACGTCGTCGAGACCCTGGAGCGGGAGGGCGTCGAGAAGTTCGCCGACTCCTTCGCCGAGCTTCTGGACGGCATCCGCCAGTCGAGCCGGGAGCTCGTCGCGGCCTGATGCAGGTCGGCACCTCCGAGCTCGTCGAGCGGATCTGGAGCCGCGACGCGACGCTCTGGACCGGGGCCGATGAGAGCAGCTGGCTCGGCTGGCTGGACGAACCCGTCCGGATGCAGGAGCGTGTCGAGGAGCTCGAGAAGTTCGCGCTTCGGGTCTACGAGGACGGGCTCGTCGACATCGTCCTTGCAGGCATGGGCGGCTCGAGCCTCGCTCCCGAAGTGCTGCGCCGTACCTTTGGAGCCGAGAGCTTCCATGTCCTCGATACGACGCACCCGAAAGCCATCCGCGCTCTCGAGCGAAGTCTCGACCTCGGGAAGACACTCTTCCTGGTCTCGTCGAAGTCGGGCTCGACGCTCGAGACGCGCTCGCACATGGACTACTTCTGGAAGCAGGTGGGAGACGGCAGCCACTTCGCCGCGGTAACGGACC
Source organism: Gaiellaceae bacterium (assembly GCA_035632855.1). GTDB lineage: Bacteria > Actinomycetota > Thermoleophilia > Gaiellales > Gaiellaceae > DASQGA01. The sequence continues at coordinate 9,225 of DASQGA010000218.1, forward strand.
CCCGATCGGATCTCGACCGGATCGCTGGGGAGCGCGGCTTCCGCGCCACGTTCTCGGGCGAGCCGACGATCGGTGGGCGCTACTCGGCGCTCTCGATGTTCGGACTCGTGCCGGCGGCGCTCATGGGCGTCGACCTCGAGCGCCTGCTGCTCAGGACCGCCGAGATGGTCGAGGCCTGCCGGCTGGACGAGGGCAATCCGGGGCTCGAGCTGGGCGAGCGCCTGGGAACGGGCTGGCGCGAGGGCCGGGACAAGCTGCAAATCAACCCGACCCCGGGCGGCTTCGGCCTCTGGGCCGAGCAGCTGATCGCAGAGTCGACGGGCAAGCAGGGGAAGGGTCTCGTGCCCGCGCCCGGCGAGACAGGAGAAGGTCCCGACCGCCAGAGCGAGGAGGTCAGGGTCGAGCATCCCTACGAGCTTGGCCAGGAGTTCTTCCGGTGGGAGTTCGGGACCGCGGTCGCCGGGGCCCTGATTGGGATCAATCCGTTCGACCAGCCCAACGTGCAGGAGGCGAAAGACCGGACGAAGGCGATCCTCGACTCGGGCGAGGATCTCGCGCTCGCGCCTGAGGGGGAGCCGTTTGCGGGAGCCGGAGAGGGCGACTACGTCGCCATTCTGGCCTTCGTCGAGCCGAGCGAGGAGAACGACAGCCGACTCGAGAAGCTCGCCGCCCGCGCTCGCACGGAGACCGGTTGCGTTGTCACGCATGGCTACGGCCCGCGGTATCTGCACTCGACCGGCCAGCTTCACAAGGGCGGCCCTCCGAGCGGGGTCTTTCTCCAGATCGTCGACGATCCCGGAGAAGAGCTGCCCATCCCGGGCCAGGAGTTCGGCTTCGGCCGGTTGATCAGGGCTCAGGCTGCAGGCGACTATGCGGCGCTCGCGGAGCGCGGCCTCCGGGTTGCGCGAGCGCGCTGGGAGGATCTGGACGGATGAAGCTCGCCATGGTCGGACTTGGCCGCATGGGCGGCAACATGCTGAAGCGGCTCGAGCAGGACGGGCACGAGCTCGCGTCTTACTCGAGAAGTGGCCGCGGGACGGCTGCCTCGCTCGAGGAGCTGGTCGGCCAGCTCGAGCCGACGCGCGTCGTGTGGCTCATGATCCCGGCGGGCGAGCCGACCGAGGTCGCCTTCCAGGAGCTCCTCGGCCGCCTCGACCAGGGCGATGTGATCGTCGACGGCGGGAACTCGAACTTCAGGGATTCCCAGCGCCGTCACGGCCTTGCCGCGGAGAAGGGCATCCACTTCGTGGACGCCGGCGTCTCGGGCGGCGTCTGGGGGCTCGAGGTCGGCTACTGCCTCATGGTCGGCGGCGAGGACGAGGCGGTGCGGGAGGTCGAGCCCGCCTTCCGGACCTTGGCTCCCGGGGACGGCTACGCCCATGTCGGCCCATCCGGCGCCGGGCACTTCGTGAAGATGGTGCACAACGGGATCGAGTACGGGCTCATGGAAGCGTACGCCGAGGGCTTCGAGGTGATGGAGCACTCCGAGTTCGACCTCGATCTGCACGAGGTCGCCGGCATCTGGCGCTACGGGTCGGTCGTCCGGTCGTGGCTCCTCGAGCTGCTCGTGGCCGCGTTCGAGAAAGAGGGGTCGCACCTCGAGAAGATCGAGGGCTACGTGGAGGACTCGGGCGAGGGCCGCTGGACGATCGCCGAGGCGATCGCCGAGGACGTTCCCGTGCCGGTGATCAGCGCCGCGCTCTTCGCGCGCTTCGCTTCCCGCCAGGACCAGTCCTTCGCGGCCCAGATCACCGCGGCGCTCCGAAACCAGTTCGGCGGCCATGCGGTCAAGGCCGTCGAGCAGGCCCAACAGAGCCCTGACCCTCGCTGACATGACCCAGGTCGCCGAGAACACCGAGAACCCCCTCCTCGAAGGGCTTCGCCGCCGCCGGACGCCCGAGCCCTGCGCGCTGACGATCTTCGGCGCCTCGGGCGATCTGACGCAGCGGAAGCTCTTCCCCGCCCTCTACGCACTCGCGCTCCGGCGGCTCCTTCCCGAGCGCTTCGCGATTCTCGGCGTCGCGCGGAGCGAGATGTCCACGGAGGACTTCCGGGCGAGCATGGAGCAGGCCGTGAAGGAGCACGGACGCGACGAGTTCCGGCAAGACGTCTGGGACTCCCTGGCAGAAGCTACGCGCTATGTCTCCACGGACTTCGCGGACGACCAGGGCGAGAACACGGTGATCGCATGCCTGAACGAGCTCGACGAGCGGTTCGGAACGGCTGGTAACCGCGTCTACTACCTCGCCGTTCCGCCGGCGGCGATCCAGACGATCGTCACGGAGCTCGGCGAGCGCCGGAGCGCGCAGGGGTGGACGCGGCTCATCGTCGAAAAGCCGTTCGGTCACGACCTCGAGAGCGCCAAGCAGTTGAACGCCTGCGTCCTCGAGCAGTTCGAGGAGAGCGAGATCTTCCGGATCGACCACTACCTGGGCAAGGAGACAGTCCAGAACATGTTGGTCCTCCGCTTTGCGAACGGCATCTTCGAGCCGATCTGGAACCGCCAGTTCGTCGACCACGTTCAGATCACGGTCGCCGAGTCCCTCGGGATCGAGGGCCGCGCCTCGTTCTACGAGAGGGCGGGAGCCATTCGCGACATCGTCCAGAACCACATGCTGCAACTCCTCTGCATCACCGCCATGGAGCCGCCGATCGACTTCACAGCGGAGTCGGTGCGAAACGAGAAAGTGAAGGTGCTGAAAGCGCTTCACACCCCGGGCCCGAAGCACATCGTCCGCGGCCAGTACGGCCCCGGCTACATCGAGGGGGAAGAGGTGCCCGGCTATCGCGAGGAGGAGGGTGTCTCGTCCGAATCGACGACCGAGACCTTCGTCGCAGCGAAGCTCTACGTGGACAACTGGCGCTGGGCGGACACACCCTTCTACATTCGCACCGGGAAGCGGCTGCCGCGGCGTGAGACCACGATCGCGATCCAGTTCAAGCGTGCACCGCATCCGCCCTTCGAGCTGGACTCCGCCGATGCGCTGCGACCGAACGTGCTGAACGTCCACATTCAGCCCGACGAAGGCGTCTCGCTCGGCATCGGCGCCAAGGTGCCGGGGCAGGGGATGACGATCCGCACCGTCAACATGGACTTCCTCTACGGCGGCGCCTTCCGGACCGGCCTACCGGAGGCCTACGAGCGTTTGATTCTCGACTGCATGCTCGGCGACCCGACACTTTTCACCCGGGCGGACGAGGTCGAGGAGCAATGGTCGCTCGTCGATGCGATGGTCGCTCCCTGGAACCGCGACCGCCCCGGCTTTCCGAACTACGCGGCGGGCACCTGGGGACCGCCCGCCTCCGACGAGCTCGTGCATCGCGACGGCCGCTCCTGGCGCCGGCATTGAGCGAGCTCTCCTCCATCCGGGAGATCGAGCGGGCCCTGACGACGCTTCGCCACGAGTCTGACGCGCCGGACGGCGGCCCCAGCCAGCGAACCAGCAGCATGACGCACATCGCGTGGGTGCCCGCCCGCTGGGTCGAGGCGGCGACCGGAGCCCTGGTCGGCCTCGCCGAGCGGCATCCGTCCCGCTCCATTCTTCTTTTCCCCGAGCCGGACGACGACCGGGACGTCCTCGAGGCCGATGTCGACCTGCGTTGCTACGTGCACCGGGGTGAGCATCGGGAAGTCTGCTCCGAGGTGATCGAGATCCATCTCTGCGGCTCGCGATCGAGCTCTCCCGCGAGCGTGGTCGAGCCGCTGCTCCTGACAGACCTCCCGGTCTTTCTCCGCTGGCGCGGGCCGGTGGGCAGGACCGAAGGCCAGCGGGAGCTGATCGGGGTCGTCGACAGGCTGATCGTCGACTCGAGCGAATGGCCCGACCTCGAGGACGAGTACGGCTACGTCGCCGGCCTTTTCGACGAGGTCGCGGTCTCTGACATCGCCTGGGCGAGAACACTGCCGTGGCGGGAGGCTCTGGCCGCCCTCTGGCCGAACGTCCAAGACGTCTCGGCGCTTCGGGTCGCGGGGCCGGAGGCCGATGGGACGCTCCTCGCTCGATGGCTTTCGACTCGCCTCCGTCGCGATGTCTCGCTCACGCTCGAGCCTGCAGGCGAGATCGAGCTGGTGGAGGCGGACGGCGCCCCCGTGGCTCCGACGCGACGGGACAACGAGTCGGCGAGCGACCTGCTCTCGGAGCAGCTCGATCTCTTCGGTCGCGATCGTGTCTACGAGGCGGCCGTGCGGAGCCTCGCTACGGCGTCTGTCTAGTTGACGCGGAAGCGGCGCGGGACGATCGTGACCCGCTGCGCGTCGCTCCACGTCATCCCGTAACGAAGCGTGGTCAGGGTCGTGTCGAGGCCGCGCACGCGATAAAACCAGCGACCGGGCTCGAGATCGAGAAGCGCCGCCGTGGCCGGGGTCTTCTCCGACCCCACCGTCTTCCACGGTGACTTACGCCGGCTCCACTGCACTTCGTACTTTCGGGCTCCGAGTGCTGGCTTCCAGGCGATGACGACACGTCCGAAGAAGGACGGGGTCGCTGTGGTGGCGGCGCGAAGCTCGCCGCCGGCGGACATGCCCGAGATGAATGGGACGCCCGACTCCCGCTCGGTCACAGGTACGCTGGTCTTGCCGAAGGGCAGAACCTCGCCGGCCGCGCACATGTCCTCTGCGAACTCGACGTCGTGATATTCGATCTTACTGTCGGGAGTCGCGTAGGGAATTACCGGCACCGCG
>DASQGA010000219.1:0-2356 GCA_035632855.1 Gaiellaceae bacterium
CGTGCGGCGGCGGCGACGACAGCGGTAGCACCGGCGGCACCGGCGGCACCGGCGGCACGGGCGACGCTAAGACCCTCCAGCCGTCGGCGGCCGAAGGCGCGAAAGGCGACGTCGCCTGGTGCATCGGCAAGGACACGACCGGGGCGTTCGAAGAGGTCATCACGATGCACAACGAGCAGAACCCCGACGTGAAGGTGAAGCTGATCGAGTTGCCCGCGTCGGCAGACGAGCAGCGGACCCAGCAGATCCAGCGCCTCCGCGCCAAGTCTCCGGAGTGCGACGTGCTCGGGATGGACGTCATCTGGACGGCCGAGTACGCGGCCCAGGGGTGGCTCACCGACCTGACCGCCGTGGTCGAGGACCGCAAGGACGAGTTCATCCCCTCGACGCTCGACACGGCGAAGTACGAGGACAAGTACTGGGCGCTCCCGTTCAACACGAACGCGGGCTTCCTCTACTACCGCTCGGACACCGTCAAACAGGCGCCCACCACGTGGGAGGACGTCTACAAGCAGGCCCAGAGTCAGGACGGGCTGGTCTACCAGGGCGCCCGCTACGAGGGCCTGACCGTCAACTTCCTCGAGCTCCTCTACAGCGCCGGGGGCACTGTGCTCTCCGACGACGGCACGTCCGTCGAGGTCAACTCCCCCGAAGCGAAGACGGTGCTCGAGTTCATGGCGCTGGGCATCCAGAGCGGCGCCACGCCGAAGGCCGTGACGACGTACATGGAGGAGGAGTCCCGGCGCGCCTTCGAGGCCGGAAAGGCCACGTTCATGCGGAACTGGCCCTACGCTTACGCGCTCGGCAACGAGTCGAAGATCAAGGGCAAGTTCGACATCACCACCTTCCCGAGCTACGGCGGCGCGGAGGGCGCGGGCGTGCTCGGCGGCTACGACCTGGCCATCTCGGCCTACTCGAAGAACCCGGAGGCGGCCCTCGAGTTCATCAACTTCGTCACGAGCGCCGAGCCGCAGAAGGTCATGGCCACCAAGGCGTCGCTCCCGCCGACGCTGACGGCCACCTATGACGACCCCGAGGTCAAGAAGGCGCTGCCGTTCGAGGAGCAGCTTCGCGAGGCGATCGAGCAGGCGAAGCCGCGCCCAGTGTCGCCGGTCTATCCGCAGATCAGCGAGGCGATCTACACGAACGTCCACGCGGTGTTGAGCGGCCAGAGCGATCCGGACTCGGCCCTGCAGGACATGTCGAGCCAGATCGAGAGCGCTCTGGAGACCTTCTAGCCCGCGCATGGCGACGAACGAGACCACGATCTCGCAGCCGGCGAGGCGGCGCTCCGAGCTCTCGCAGCGCCGCCTCGCCGCGCTCATGGTCTCGCCCGCGCTGATCGTGATCGCGCTGGTCGCCGCATACCCGATCGGGTACGCGATCTGGCTCTCGCTCAACGAGTACAGCGTCCGCATCCCCGGGCTCTCCCGCTTCGCGGGGTTCAAGAACTACAGCGAGGCGCTCTCCTCGCCCGAGTTCCAGGACGCGTTCAAGACGACGTTCCTCTTCACCGGGATCTCGGTCACGCTCGAGCTTGTGCTCGGGATCGCCATGGCCCTCGCCATGCACGAGGCCTTCAAGGGGCGCGCCGTCCTGCGGACGGCCGTGCTCGTGCCGTGGGCGATCCTGACCGTCGTCACCGCGATGACGTGGCGGACGATCTTCGAGCCGGGGCTCGGCTTCGCGAACACCGTCTTCAACGCCCTCCATCTTCCCGGCGGCGACGTCGTCTGGCTGGGCGAGGAGCCGTACGCGCTCGGGGTGATGATCTTCGCCGACGTCTGGAAGACGGCGCCGTTCATGGGCCTCCTGCTCCTGGCCGGCCTACAGGTGATCTCGAACGACGTCTACGAGGCGGCGAAGGTAGACGGAGCCACGGCCTGGCAAAGGTTCTGGCGCGTGACGCTGCCGCTGCTCAAGCCCGCGATCCTGGTCGCCCTGATCTTCCGGACGCTCGACGCGCTCCGGATCTTCGACCTTCCGGCCGTGCTCACCCAGGGCGCCAACGGGACGAACACGCTCTCGCTCGAGGCCTACCACCAGCTGACCGCGAACCGCCTCATCGGCCTCGGGTCGGCGATGTCCGTGATCACGTTCGCGACCATCATGCTCATCTCGTTCCTCTACATCCGGTTCGTGGGCGGGAACATCCGCGCACTGACCAAGGAGTGACGATGTCGACCGCTCCCGCAGGCGTCGAAGCGACGTCGAAACGGGCCGAACGGTCTGGGACGCTGCTCCTCGATCGGAAGGGCCCGGACTGGAGCCGGATCCTCCTCTGGCTCGCGGTCGTCCTGATCATCGTCTTCTGCCTGTTTCCGTTCTACTGGCTCATCAACACGTCCCTGAAGAC
>DASQGA010000220.1:0-4470 GCA_035632855.1 Gaiellaceae bacterium
CGCACGGCGCCGAGGAACTTGTCGAGATTGACCTCGAGCGTCGAGAGGATCGAGTCGGCCCAGTCCTCCATCTCGAGCCTGGTCTCGCGTGCCTGGCGACGGGCCTCTTCGACGACCTCCTGGGCCTGGCGCTCGGCGAGCTTCACGATCTCGGTCTGCGATGCCTCACGTACTGCCTGCTCACGCGCCTCACCGAGGATACGGTCGCTCTCCCGCTTCGCCTCGGCCAGCATCTCCTGGCGCTCCTTCACGATCCAGCGCGCCTGCTTGATCTCCTCGGGAATCGTCGCCCGCATCTGGTCGAGAATGTCGTAGATCTCCTCGCGATCGATCCGAACCTGGTCGGTGAGGGGAACAGCCTTCGCGTTGTGCACGAGGTCGTCGAGCTTGTCGATGAGTACGAGAACGTCCATTCCGAGCCCAGTCTACTCGCGAGGACTAACGGGCGCGCCGGGTTTGGCGCGTGGGAACATCTCCTCGAACCGGCGTGCTACCTGGGCCGGGACCAGATCCTCGACGGCACCGCCGAACGATGCGATCTCCTTGACGCCGCTCGAGGAGAGGAAGCTGTACTGCGGACTCGACATGAGGTACATCGTTTCGACCTCCGGCGCGAGCTTCCGGTTCAGGTGGTGCATCTGGAATTCCCACTCGAAATCCGAGATCGCACGAAGGCCCTTCACCATCGTCCGGGCCTTCCAGCGCCGCGCGAATTCGACTACGAGCTCGGAGAAAACCTCGACCTCGACGTTCTCCGTTGCGGCGAGCGCCGCCTGGAGGAACTGCACGCGCTCCTCGACCGAGAACATCGTGCGTTTGTGCTGCGGGTCGCGGACAACCCCGACGACGACTCGCTCGAAGATCGTGGCGGCGCGCGTGATGATGTCCAGGTGCCCATTGGTGACCGGGTCGTATGCCCCCGGGCAGATCGCGGTGACCGGACTTCCGTTGCTCACGCTGGCGTTTCGAAGATGGTCACGCGGGCGGAGCCATAGCGGCGGCTCGTCCGTTTGGGAAGGGGAAGCTCCGGCTCCTCGCGGGCATGGGACTCGACGACGACCATGCCCTCGGGGGCGACGACGGCTGGGAGATGTGCCTCGAGCACGGGGAGAAACGCTGTCAGCATGCGGTAGGGCGGGTCGATCAGCACGAGATCGTATCGCCTCCCGGCGGTTGCGTCCGTTGCGAGCTTGCGGCCCGAGTCCAGCCGCAAGACGATCGCGTCTTCGAACTCGAGCTTGTCGAGGTTCCGCACGATGGCCTGGGCCGCCGCGCGATCGCTCTCGACGAAGGTCACGTGCGCCGCGCCACGCGAAAGTGCCTCCAGGCCCATCGCACCCGAGCCGGCGAACAGGTCGAGGACCACCATGCCGTCGACCGGCCCGATCAGATTGAAGGCGGCTTCGCGTACCCGGTCTCCGGTGGGGCGGGTTTCACCCCCGGCGGGAGCGAAGATTCGGGCGCCTTTACGCGAACCCGCAATGATCCGCATCGGCGAAGAGCCGGTCGACCTCGTCTGCGAGCGGCCCCTCCTCGTCCACGAGCTCGGCGGCCCACTGGCGGGCGCGAGCAAGGAGCTCCCGATCCCGCGTCAAGCTTGCGAAGCGAAGGTCGGGCAGGCCCGACTGCCTCGTCCCGAGCAGCTGGCCCTCTCCTCGTAGCTCGAGGTCGACCTCGGCGAGGCGGAACCCGTCGGAGGTCTCGACGAGCGCTTCGAGACGTCTGCGGGCGGTCTCGGAGAGCTCGTCGCGCCTCCGCGACACCAGCAGGCAGTACGACTGCTCGGCCCCTCGCCCCACCCGGCCTCGGAGTTGGTGGAGCTGCGCGAGGCCGAACCGATCGGCTTCCTGAACGATCATGATCGTCGCGTTGGGGACGTCCACGCCCACCTCGATCACGGTCGTCGCGACGAGGACGTCGAGCGCGCCGCTCTTGAACGCGTCCATGACGGCCCGGCGCTCGGCTGGACGAAGCCGGCCGTGCAGGCAGCCGACCCGAAACTCCCGGAGCTCCGCGCGCTTGAGGCGCTCGGCTTCCTGTTCCGCGGCGCGGGCCTCGACGGTCTCGGATTCGCTCACGAGCGGGCAGACGACGTAGGCCTGTCGTCCTTCGGCGAGGTGGCGCTGGAGCCGGGTATAGGCCTCGGCGCTCCGCTCCTCCGTCACCCAGGAGGTAACGACGGGCTTCCGCGACCTGGGGGGATGAGCGATCTCGGTCACGTCGAGGTCGCCGTAGACGGTCTGCGCCAGCGTCCGGGGGATGGGTGTGGCGGTCATGTGGAGGACGTGCGGGGACTGCGAGCCGAGGGCCCGGCGCTGCTCCACCCCGAACCGGTGCTGCTCGTCGACGACCCCCACTGCGAGCGACCGGAACGCGACCTGGTCCTGGATCAGCGCGTGCGTCCCGACGGCGATCGCGGCTTCACCCGATGCGAGCGCGGCGCGGGCGGCGGCATGCTCCTTGGCCGGGAGCGAGCTCGTGAGCAGGACGACGGGCACGCCGAGCTCCGCGCAGATCCCCTCGAGGGTGAGGAAATGCTGCTCGGCAAGGGTCTCGGTCGGCGCCATGAGCGCTCCCTGGTGCCCCTGCTCGACCGCCCGCAGAAGCGCGTAGAGGGCCACGACGGTCTTGCCCGAGCCGACGTCCCCTTGGAGGAGCCGCTGCATGGGCTTCACCTCTGCGAGGTCGTGCCCGATCTCCCCGATCGCCGACTGCTGCTCCGGCGTCAGGTCGAAAGGCAGCTCCGCGTAGTAGCGGGCGATGAGATCCCCCTCGGTGCCGAGGCCGGGCGCGACGGCACCCTCCTCGAGGGCTCGGCGCCGCCGCAGAAGGCCGATCTGGAGCAGGAGTAGCTCGTCGAAGGCCAGGCGGGAGCGTGCTGCCTCCGCCTCGGCCGCCGTCCGCGGGCGATGCGCCGCCCCGATCGCATCCGCGCGGAGCGGCGCCCCCTCCGCAGCGCGCAGGCGCGCCGGTAGTGGGTCCGGGAACCAGCGCGCCAGCGTGAGCGCCTGCTCGGTCAGTTCGCGGAGCTTGAACGTCGAGACGTCCTCGCTCGCTGGATAAACCGGCACGAGACCGACCGTGTGGAGTCCCGCCCGCTCGGAGGCGATCTCGTGCCGGGTAACGCGGAAGGTTGCTGCGCCTGAGCCGGTCTCGAGTTGCCCGTGGAGGAGAAGCCTCGTGCCTGCCGCGAGCCGCTCGGCGAGCCAGGCCTGGTTGAACCACAGCGCGCTCACCCTCGTCCCTGAGGCGTCGACGACCGAGGCTTGGACGATCTTCAGGTTCCGGCGACGTGTGGGCCGGACCGAGACGCGTTCGACGGTGCAGGCGACCGTGGCCTCCTGCCCCGCGAGCAGCTGCCCGAACCCGTCCGCCTCGCGCCAGTCGAGATAGTCCCGCGGGATGTGCTCCACGAGGTCGCGAATCGTCCGAAGGCCCATGCGTGCGAGCTGCTCCGCCACCCTCGGCCCGACCCCACGAAGCGACTCGACGGATGCCTCGGCGTCCATCCTTCTCCCCGGCTTCGGCACGTGTTGGTCCATGCCAGCAAAGCCGGCCAGCACAGGGCGCGTGCTTGTCTCGAGGGCCAGGACAAACCGAGTATAGGCCCGTCCCCGGACGGTGCCGAGCGACTAGGCCGAGCCTCCCTAGGTCTCCCAGTAGCCGAGCGGTTCGACTCGTGCCGTGAAGCCGAAGGCGCGGAAGTTGACCTTCCGCGAGTCCGGATACCAGGCGATGTCCCGCCCGTCCCGCGTGCCGTACGCCAACAGCTCGAGCCTGTCGGCGCCCGCCTGGAAAGCGTGTGCCACGCCCGTGCCGGCCGGCCGCGCGACCACGGAGCCACGCCGCACCGGGACCTTCTCGTCGCCGAGACGGCAGACCCCCTCGCCCTCGAGCACCACGAAGATCTCCTCCTCGGCGGAATGCGCGTGGAAGGGCCAGTTCCACTTGCCGGGCCGGATCGAGTGGTGGTTCAGGCCGGTCCGCTTCCCGAGCCGCGCCAGCTCCCGCTCGACGAAGGTGGAGACTCCATGCGAGACCTCGCTCGCCTCGGTCTCACGGACGTTCACGATGCTGGCCGGGCGCGGCGAGGGATCCGGAAGCTCCTCATCGCCTGCTTCGGCTTCCAACTCCCAGGGGTGCTTGCCGTCCGGCGCCTCCACCCAGGTGGGCGGGATGCGGACGACGCCGGCCCGCGGAAGCCAGGTCCCGGTCGCCGGAACGCGCATGCCGAACGCGAGCACGTCGAGCCCGTGCGGTCCAGCCACGAGCGTATGCGCGGCCTCGCCGGCCAGATGGACGAGGCAGTCGCCCTCCGCGACCTCGTAGACGAGCGGCTGCTCTCCCTCCCACTGCCACGAGAGCCCCGAGCCGCCCAGCACGAAGAAGATCTCCTCCTCCGCCAGCTCGAGGTGGAGCGGCGTCGATCGCTTGCCCGGGGTCACCTGGATGCGGCACACCCCGACGCCG